>VGPE01000076.1 GCA_016875645.1 Chloroflexota bacterium | reverse complement strand
GTTGAAGAGGTCGGTCTCCAGGAAGATCTGGCCGTCGGTGATCGAGATCACGTTGGTCGGGATATAGGCCGAGACGTCGCCGGCCTGCGTCTCGATGAACGGCAGCGCCGTCAGCGAGCCGCCGCCGTTCGCCTCGTTGAGGCGCGCCGCGCGCTCGAGCAAACGGCTGTGGAGGTAGAAGACGTCGCCGGGGTACGCCTCGCGGCCGGGCGGGCGCCGCAGGAGCAGCGCCATCTCGCGGTACGCCCAGGCGTGCTTGGAGAGGTCGTCATAGACGCAGAGGGCGTCCTTGACGGCTGCCCCGCCGAGCTGGACGCCGTTCTCCATGATCTCCTCGCCCATGGCGCAGCCGGCATAGGGGGCGAGGTACTGGAGCGGCGCAGGGTCCTCGGCCCCGGCCACGACCACGATGGTGTGCTCCATTGCGCCGTACTTCTCCAGCGTCGCGACCGTCTGGGCCACGGTGGAGAGCTTCTGGCCGATGGCGACGTAGATGCAGACCAGGCCCTGGCCGCGCTGGTTGATGATCGTGTCGAGGGCGATCGCCGTCTTGCCGGTCTGGCGGTCGCCGATGATCAGCTCGCGCTGGCCACGGCCGATCGGGATGAGCGCGTCGATGGCCTTGATACCGGTCTGGACCGGAGTGTCGACCGACTGGCGCACGATGACGCCGGGCGCGATCCGCTCCACCGGCCGGGACCGGGTGGTGACGATGGGACCCTTGTCGTCGAGTGGGCGACCCAGTGGGTCCACCACGCGGCCGAGCAGCGCCTGGCCGACCGGCACCTCCACGACGCGGCCCGTCGTCTTGACGGTGTCGCCCTCCTTGATGTGGGACGCCTCGCCGAGGATGACTGCGCCGACGGTCTCCTCCTCGAGGTTGAGCGCCATGCCCATCACCCCGCCCGGGAACTCGAGCAGCTCGGACGAGAGCGCATCGGACAGGCCGTAGATCTGGGCGATCCCGTCACCCACCTCGACCACGGTGCCAACGCTGCGCGTTTCGGTCGCCTCGTCGAACTGGTCGATGGCGGACTTGATGATGCTGACGATCTCGTCTGAGCGAATGGCCATGTCTGCTCCGATCGGTACTGCACTGCCGCGGCCGGTGATGTCGCCCGGGAGCGGCGCAACGGGGTTCTCTGGGGTCAACGGCTGCGCGCGAGCAGGTCCTCCCGCAGCCGTTCGAGCCGGCCGCGAACGCTGGCATCGATGAGCCGGTCGCCGATGCGGACCGTGAGGCCTCCGATCAGGCCCGGGTCGACGCGGGTCGAGAGGTCGACCTCCGCGCCTGCGAGCCGGGCGACCTTCGCGCGAAGCGCGGTGTCCTCGGCCGGCGTGAGCGGGGCCGCGCTCGTGACGACCGCGGGCACGATCCCCCGCCGGCGGTTGTGGAGGGACCGGTACTCGGCGGCGACCCGCGGCAGGATGTCGAGCTTCTCGCGCTGTGCCAGGAGCCGCACGAGGTTGTGCACCTGGGGCAGCACTCGCCCGGTCAGCGCCCGGTCGATGACGGCCTGACGGCTTGCGAACGGGATGCTGCGGCTGGTGACCATCCGTGCGACGTTGACGTCGCCGAGCACATCTGCCGCGAGCGTGAGGTCTTCCCGCCATCGGTCGGGCGTCGAATCACGGCCGGCGATCTCGAAGGCTGCCTCGGCATACCGTCGCGCCGCCGACCCACCGCGCGCCATCAGTCGCGCGACTCCACGTTGCGGGCATCGGCGAGGAATTCCTCGACGAGGCGACGCTGCCGGTCCTCGGTCATCGAGCTGCCGATCACCTTGCCGGCGGCCGCAAGGGCGAGGTCAGCGACCTCGCCGCGCAGCTCCGCCATCGCGCGCAGCTTCTCAGCTTCGATCTCATCGGACGCTCGCTGGCGCAGCCGCTCGAGCTCTTCACGCGTGGCTGCGAGGTCGGCGTCACGGGTCTCCTGGGCCACGCGCTGGGCGCGGGTGAGGATGTCATTCGCCTCGCGGCGCGCTTCGGCCAGGGCGGCGATGTGCTCCTGCTGCGCGCTGTCGCGGTCGCGGCGCGCCTGTTCCGCATCACGGAGCCCCTCCTCGATGCGGACCCGGCGCGCGTTCAGCATGCGCGAAACGGGCTTGAGAGCGAGGGTCCAGAGGATGAAGAGGAAGAGCAGGCAGTTGAGCGACGAGACGATGATCCAGAAGAAGTTGATCTGGAGTCCCGCGGCCCCGCCACCCGCTTCGGTCGCGAACACGAGCCCCACGCCCTCAAGGCCCGCGGCGACGACGAGCAATTCCATGTCCAGTTCTCCGGCGCCGCGCTGCTACCCGCCGATGAAGATCGCCAGCACGCCCACGACGATCGCGAGCACACCGAGGCCCTCGGCGAACGCAGCTCCCAGCAGCCAGGTCGCGCGAACGGACGCGGCAGCATCAGGATTGCGGCCGATCGCCTCTGTGGCGAGGCCGGTCATGATGCCGAGGCCGATGCCGGGCCCGATGACGCCCAGGGCCGCCAGACCTGCTCCGATGTTCTCCATGTGCGCGTCTCCTCCTATTCGACTCTGGCGCATGCCGCCAGGGCTTCGCGAACGATCGTTGCCGCGGGCCCGACACCCGCAGTTCGCGGGGTCGTCAGTGGCCGGCTGGCGCCGCAGCCATCTGCGCGCGGCTGCCCTCCGGCCCGGTGCCGTGCTCGGGAGCGGCATGCTCCTCCGCGTCGTGGCTCTCGACGGCGATCAAGGTGTACATGAGGGTCAGGACGCTGAAGATCAGCGCCTGGACGAAGTTGAGGAGCAACTCCAGGCTGATCATGCCGATGGGGACCAGCGCAATGGTGAGCGCGGTGATCACACCGAGGGCAAGCTCGCCCCCGAAGATATTGCCAAAGAGTCGCATCGCCAGCGTGACCGGCTTCACGAACTCCAGGAAGAACTCGATGATTCCGACATAGAAGTCGATGAAGCCCTGGCCGACGCCCTTCCGGAAGCCGGAAAAGACGAAGAACTTGCCGAGGTATCGCCGGAGCCCGAGCCGCCGGATGCCCTGCGACTGGAAGTAGAAGAACGCCACCAGCGCGAGCCCGATCGTCACGTTGACGTCGCTGGTGGGCGCCCGGAGCTCGACGATCTTCCCGAAGATCGGCACCAGGCCGCTCCAGTTCGAGAAGAGGATGAACAGGAAGAAGCCGGCGAAGATCGGCACGTGGGCGCGGGCGCCCGGCCCACCGAGCGACGTGGCGAAGTTCTCCAGGCCTTCGAACGCAGCCTCGAATGCGTTCTGCAGCCCAGTCGGCACGATTCGAAGGCCCCTGGTGGCCGCGAACGCGAGGCCAAGCACGACCAGCATCACCAGCCACGTCGTGAAGATGGTCGACGTGATACTCGGATGAACGAACAGGATCGCGCCCGGATCGGGTCGGCTCTCGGGTGAGAGGTCGAGGACGACGTGGGGCGCCGGCAGTTCGAGGTTGGCGCTGATCAGATCGCCGATCCCGGACACGGGCTCGCCCGGCTGGCCCGCGGGATAGGGCGGGACCAGCACGAACGCGAGCGCGTCGAGGATGACGACGCCAACGATCAGCGAGAGCCAGAAGCGACGCCCCCGGCCGGGCTTTGTTGCCGAGACGGGCGGCTCGACCGCGTCCTCCAGGTTGGCCAGATCATCGGACGTCGGCGAACGCCCGTGGTCGCTTGACACGCTCACTCCAGGTAGCACGCGGGGCTGAGCCGCGCCGCCAAGATCAATCGCGCTTGAGGAATCTCGTGATCAGCCGGTAGACCAACCGTGCGCCCGCGGCAAGGCCGAGGAGCAATCCGATCACGACGAAGACGGGCAGACTGCCCACCTGCCTGTCGATCCAGTACCCGAGCAGGCTTCCTCCGAGTGTCGTCACAAAGAGGATCAACCCGATCTCGGAGAAGAGGGCGAGGTAGGCGCCGCCCCTCCCGGGCTCGATCACGGGCAACCTGACAAGGCCACCGGAGTATAGCAGTGCGGCGGGCGCACCGAGCGGTTCGCGATCCCGACGATCCGCCGCCCCGCGTCACTCACCGTCGACCGGCGCCGCCTGGCGCGGCGTCGGCGCCGGAGTCGAAGTCGGCTCGACCGGCGAGCCCGCCTGAGCCCGCGCCCTGCGCGAGAGCGCGACCAGCACGAGCCCGGCCATGACCACGAACAGGCCGAACGCGACGAGCTGGGCGCCACCGGACAGGACGAACGAGAGCAGGGCGAGGCCGATGCAGAGCCCGTAGATCAACAGCACCGTCTGCGTCTGCGAGAGGCCCACATCGAGCAGGCGGTGATGGATGTGGCCCCGGTCCGGTACGAACGGGGAGCGCTTGCGGGCGACGCGCCGGACGATGATCCAGAACGTGTCGATGATCGGTACGGCAAGGACCAGCATCGCCACGGCCACCTTGGCCACACCCATGATCGAGAGCAGCGCGAGCGTGTATCCCACGAACATGACGCCGCTTGTGCCCACGAAGATCGATGCCGGATGGAAGTTCCAGCGGAGGAAGCCGAGGAGCGCGCCGGCCAGAGCGAAGCACAGGACCGCAACGTACGGCGCGCCCGAGGCGGCGGTCAGGCTGATGACCCCCAGCGTCAGTGCCGCGATCACACCGATGCCCGACGAGAGCCCATCGAGACCATCGATGAAGTTGATGCTGTTGATCATTCCGACGATCCACAAGATCGTGATCGCGGCCGCGATGGCGCCGCCGAGCCCGTCGAAGCGGATCAGGCCCGGGCCGAAGGGATTGGCGATGAAGTCGACCGTCACGCCGAGACCCACGGCGACCGAAGCCAGTGCCACCTGGCCGGCTAGCTGCCAGCGGGCGCGAAGCTGGAAGGCGTCATCCAGGGCACCGATGACGGCCGCAAGGACTCCACCCGCCAGGAGGGCGATCAGCTCCGGGCTGTCGACCCTGGGCGATGGCACGATCCGAAAGCGCTCGTTGATCAGGGTCAGGATGATGGCGACCGGAACGAAGGCCAGCACGATGGCGATGCCGCCACCGCGCGGGATCGGTCGGACGTTGACCCGCCGCGGATCGGGATGGTCGATCGCTTCGAACCTCGTCGCGAGCTGGTTGACCAGCGGCGTGACCAGGAACGAGATCAGCGCGGCCGACGTCAACGCGACCCCCATCATGGGCAGGGCGTCGCCGGCTGCGAAGATGAACCTCATGCGTGAGGCGGTGCTCCGGTCACGCCGCCGTCGCGGGTCCGGCGCACGGGTGGGGCCGTCGCGCTCACTGCGGGCGGATCGGTCCGCTCACTCTGGCAGGCCCGGCACCGGGAAGCGCGAACAGATCTCCCGGACTTCGGCCGCCAGGCGCGCCTGCTCGGCCGGCTCGTCTCGCGTCTGGAGCGCTGTGACGATCATCCGCCCGATCTCGGCGACTTCGTCCGGCCCGAACCCGCGGGTGGTGATCGCCGGCGTGCCGATCCGGATCCCCGAACCCACGGCGGGCGGATTGGGGTCGAACGGGATCGTGTTCTTGTTCACCGTGACCCCGATCTCGTCCAGGATCCGCTCCGCCTCGCGGCCGGTGACCCCGAGCGGCGTCACGTCCACCAGCATCAGGTGGTTGTCGGTGCCGCCGGTGATCAGCCGCGCGCCCTCGGCAGCAAGGGTTTCGGCCAGCCGACGCGCGTTCTCGATCGTCTGGGCCTGGTCGGCCCGGAACTGATCCGTGCTCGCGAGCCGGAGCGCGACCGCTTTGGCCGCGACGATGTGCATCAGGGGACCGCCCTGAAGTCCCGGGAACACGGCGCGGTCGATCGCGGCCGCAAGGGTCGTCTTCACCTGCGGGAAGCGGCTCCGGTCGATGCCGTCCGGCAGGTCGCGCCGGCTGAAGATCAGGCCGCCGCGCGGACCTCGGAGCGTCTTGTGGGTCGTGGTGGTGACGATGTCGGCGTGTGGGAACGGGCTCGGGTGGAGACCCGCCGCGACGAGGCCCGCGATGTGGGCCATGTCCGCGAACAGCAGCGCGTCCACGGAGTGGGCGATGGCCGCCAGCCGTTCGAAGTCGATGATCCGCGGGTAGGCCGTCGCGCCGGTCACGATGAGCTTGGGCCGCACCTCGCGCGCCTGGCGCTCGATCGCGTCGTAGTCGAAGCGCTCCGTCGCCTGGTCGACGCCGTAGGCATGGACGTCGTACAGCCGGCCCGAGAAGTTGAGGCCCATGCCGTGGGTGAGATGCCCGCCGTGCGACAGGTTGAGGCCCATCACGGGGTCGCCCGCGTCGAGCACCGCGAAGTAGGCCGCGAAGTTGGCCTGCGCGCCCGCGTGGGGCTGCACGTTGACGTGCTCGGCGCCCGGGAACAGGGCGAGCGCCCGCTCCTGGGCGAGCCGCTCCACCACGTCCACGTACTCGCAGCCGCCGTAGTAGCGCTTGCCCGGCAGGCCCTCAGCGTACTTGTTGGTGAGCCACGAGCCCTGCGCTTCCATCACCGCCGCGAATGTGTAGTTCTCGCTCGCGATCAGCTCGATCTTCCAGCGCTGGCGTTCCCGCTCCCCGACCATGGCCGCCCACAGCTCTGGATCGACCTCGGCCAGCGAGGCCCAGCCGAGACCCGTGGCACCGGCGACCGTCATCCCACGCTCCATCCCATGTCCTGCTTCAACGCGGCCCACGACGCTGCCACCGCTTGCGCCCGATCCATCGTCCCACAACGCGTCACGGCGTGTCCCCCGAGGGTCCGGCCCGGGGCCCGGTTGTCACCTCGCGCGATCGATGTCGTGCGCCAGACCGGCCTCATCGAGCGCGCCGGCCAGGCGGGCGAGGTCCAGGACGCCGGCGCGCAGGATCCGCGGGCGCTCCCCGGAGCAGTCCACCACGGTCGAGGCAAGAGGCCCGCGCGCCGGGCCGCCGTCGAGGATGATCGCAACTGCCTCGCCGAGCTGCTGGAGGATTGCAGGTGCCGTCTCGGCGGCCGGCCGTCCCGCGAGGTTGGCCGACGTCGTGGGAAGCGGTCCCACGGCCGCCGCGAGGGCGCGGGGCGCAGGATGATCGGGCACGCGCAACCCGATCGTCGGCGCGCCGCCGGTGAGCTCTGGCGGGAGGCTCGCATCCGAGCGCTGGCGGAGGACGAGCGTCAGGCCGCCGGGCCAGCCGATCTCGGCAAGCAGCCTGGCGGCAGGCGTGAAGACGCCGACGTCGGCGGCCTGCTCAGCGTCGGCGAGCAGCAGGATGATCGCCTTCTCCGCCGGCCTGCCCTTGGCAGCGAACAGCCGGTCGATTGCGCCCGGAGCGTGGAGATCGACCGCGACGCCATACACGGTGTCGGTCGGCAGCGCCACCACCTCGCCGCGGCGAAGCGCCTCGAGGGCGACCGCGCGGCCGGCGTCGTCGTCGCGAACGATGCGCGTCATCGGGCGCTCAGGGCAACGGTTCGAGCGTCCTCCGGCTCGGCCGACCCATGGGCGCTGGCCGCGCCCAGCACGAGGTCCTCGATCACCTGCGCGGCGCCTTCGTCGGCCAACGGCGGCGCGATCCGCCGGGCCGCGGCGCGTACAGCGTCGGGCGCGTGGGGCATCGCAATCGGATGTCCGACCGCGGCCAGCATCTCCAGGTCGCTCCAGTTGTCGCCGATGGCTGCAACCTGGCCGAGCGGAATTCCCGATCGGCGCGCGAGCCACGCGACCGCGTTGCCCTTGGAAACGCGCGGGTGGAGGAACTCGATGAACCGGGAGTTGCTGGTCGTGACCATGGCGCGACCAGTGAAGGCATCGCGTGCCTCGGCCAGGAGCTCGGGCGCGAGCGGCTCTCCGCCGACCATCACCTTGGTGACCGGCCGGCGCGCCACCGCCCGGAGATCCGGGACGAGTCGGGGCCGCACGCCGAGCAGACGGCCATAGAAGGGCGCTCGAGAGTCGTCCGTGCGCATGATCAGGCGGTCGAGATGGTTCAGGTGTGCGCGGAGTCCGTGCGCCGCCGCCCAGGTGAGAACGTCTCCGGCCGCCTCTGGCGGCAGTTTGGCGTGGAACAGCAGCCGCCCGTGGCGGGGACGGATCACGGCGCCATGGTGGGCGATCAGGGGCGCGGCGACGTCGAGGGCGTCCACCAGTGGACGCGCGCTGGCGGCCATGCGGCCGGTGACGAGCGCCACGAGCACGCCGCGGGCGATCGCGAGGTGCACGGCAGCGGTCGTTCGGAACGGCACAACCGGATCTTCGGGCCCGGCGACCAGCGTTCCGTCGATGTCGAGCGCGAGGAGCCGGATGGGCCAGGCGGGGTCCATGCGTCAGGCGGCCGGCCGTTCGAGGCGCACGACCCGGGGGCGGCCGGTGAGATCCGGCTCCACTCGGGCTGGCCATCCGGGCAGGGACGCGGCGATCGCCGCGAGGGCCGCATCGGACTGGTCGGCGCCGATTTCCAGCAACGCGAGCCCGCCGGGCGCAAGCGCCTCCGGGAGGCGGGCGAGGAGCGCGCGCACGACATCGAGGCCGTCGAGGCCCCCGTCCAGCGCCAGCCCCGGCTCGAATGACGCCGCGACGGGGAGTTCGGGGAGCGTCTCCGTGGGGATATACGGCAGGTTGGCGAGGACGAGATCGAAGGGTCCGGGGATGACGGGCGGCAGCAGATCCGCCTCAACGAAGCGCATCACGTCCGCAACGCCATGGCCGACGGCGTTCTCGCGCGCCAGCTCGAGGGCGTCCGGCGATACATCCGTGGCGAACAGCCGGACGTCGGCGGACGCTCCGCTCTTTCGCAGCGCAACGGCCACTGAGACGGCAATCGCGCCGCTTCCCGTGCCCACGTCGGCGACCGAAAGCGGTCGGGTCCCCGTCGGGCGGGGCGCGCTCGTGAGGCGGCCGACAATGTCGTCCAGCGCCAGGTCGACCAGCAGCTCGGTCTCGGGGCGCGGGATCAGCGCGCGGTCGTCGACCGCGAATGCGAGGCCGTGGAACTCCTTGATGCCGCGGATGTAGGCGACCGGCTCGCCCGCGGCCCGGCGGGCCAGGGCGGCTTCGTAGCGCGCCGCGGCCCCGGCTCCGACCGGAGCCGTCGGATGCGCCACGATGGCCGTCCGGTCGATCCCGATCTCGTTGGCCAGCAGCAGTTCGGCGTCCAATCGCGCGGATTCGGATCCGGCGGCGCGAAGCTGCTCCGCGCCCCGGCGGAGCAGTTCCTCAACGGTGGCCATCTGCCCTCGGTCCCTCGCTACCCGTGGCCGGTGCGGCACGCGGCCGGCACCGCATCAGCCGGCCGAGGCATCGCCGTCGACCAGCGTCCGCAGCCGCTCCGCCTGGTCTGTCGTGATCAACGCGTCGATCAGCCGATCCAGGTCGCCCTGCATGACGCCGGCCAGGTTGTGCAGGTCGAGGCCGATGCGATGGTCGGTCACCCGGTCCTGCGGAAAGTTGTAGGTCCGGATCTTCTCGGCCCGCTCGCCTCCGCCCACTATGGATCGTCGCGCCGCTGAGCCCTCGGTGCGCTGACGCTCAAGCTCCATCTCGTACAGGCGGGACCGCAGGACCGCAAGCGCCTTCGCCCTGTTCTTGTGCTGGCTCTTCTCGTCCTGGATCTCCACCACGAGCCCGGTCGGGAGGTGGGTGATCCGGACGGCGGAGTCGGTGGTATTGACCGATTGGCCGCCGGGTCCCGAGGAGCGCTTCACGTCGATCCGGAGATCCTTCTCCTCGTCGATGTCCACCTCGACTTCGTCGGCCTCCGGCATGACGATCACCGTCGCGGTGGAGGTGTGCAGGCGGCCGCTGGATTCGGTCGCGGGCACGCGCTGGACGCGGTGCACACCACCCTCGAACTTGAGTCGGCTGTAGGCGCCTTCGCCGTTGATCTGGATGATGGCTTCCTTGACCCCGCCGATGCCGGTCTCGTTGAGGCTCAGCACCTCGGGCCTGAGGCGATGGTTGTCGGCGTAGCGCAGGTACATCCGCATCAGCTCGGCCGCGAACAGGGCCGCCTCATCACCGCCGGCGCCCGCTCGGATCTCGATGATGACGTTGCGGTCGTCGTTGGGGTCGCGCGGGATCAGCAGGACCTTGAGCTCCTCGATGAGGCGCGCCTCGTACGCCCCGAGCCGCTCGGTCTCCTCGCGCGCCATCGCGCGCAATTCCTCGTCGGTCTCCGCGTCGCGCATCTCGCGCGCGCCCGCCAGCTCGGACCGGGTCGCCTGGAGGCGGCGGAACGCGGCGACGACGGGTTCCAGCCGGGCGAGTTCGCGGCCCAGTCGCCGAAGGGCGTCAGGATCGCTGGAGACCTCAGGCCGGGCGAGTTCGGCGTGCAGCGCGTCGTACTGGTTCGCGACCTCGACGAGCTTCGCGTCGATGCCCCGGGGCGGCCGGTCGCCATCGGTCATGACGCGGCGGCGGGCGGCTCCGCTGGCTCGGGCACGGACGGCCCTTCGCGGCGGACGCTGGCCGCTTCAACGGCTTCGAGCGGCACGCGAGCGAGCACGCCGGCGTCCTCCGGGAGCGACTCACCGTCGGCCCGAAGCGCCTCCTCCATGGCGACGATCGCGACCTCGACCATGTCGTCCGTCGGCTGCTTGGTCGTGATCATCTGGACCCAGATGCCGGGCAGGAAGAGCGCCTTCACGATGGGGTTGCCGCGGTTTCGCGCACCGAACCGCAGGATCTCGTAGCCCACTGCGGCGATGACCGGGATGAGCAGGATCCGGCTCGCGACCATCACCACGGGCTCCTGGCGACCGATCAGTGAGAACGCAAGGATGGAGAGGATGATGACCACGACCAGGAACTCGGTT
>VGPE01000075.1 GCA_016875645.1 Chloroflexota bacterium | reverse complement strand
CGAGCCGAGCCGCCGGAAGGTGGGCAGGTCGGGGTGCTCCATCTCGAGCGCGATCTGGAAGTGGTGGCCCGGCACGCCCTCGTGGTAGGTGGTGGTCGCGAGCTTGCTGAAATTGCGCGACGGCAGGTCGTAGGTGTTCACGAAGTAGATCCCGGGCCTCGACCCGTCGATGCTGGGCGGGTAGTAGTAGGCGAACGGCGCGTCCGCCTCCTTGTACTCCTCGACGGGGCGCACGTCGCAGCCGACGCGCGGCATCCGGCCGAAGTACCGGGGCGCGACGACCATCGCGCGCGCGATGTCCTCCTTGGCGCGCTCGACGAGGTCCTCGCGCCGGCCGGCCATGTTGGCGGGGTCGGTGGCAAGGTGGCGGCGGTACGCCACGGTGTCATCGCCGAAGCCCTCGGCCCGGGCGATCCGCTTGCGCCCCTCCTCGATCTGCGCCAGCTCCTGCACGCCGATCCGGTGGAGGTCGGCGGGATCGAGGGCGAGCGTGGTCCAGGCCAGGATCTGGGTGCGGTACAGCGCGTCACCGTCGGGTGCCGACCAGAGCCCCGGTTCCTCTCGGCTGGCGTGTCGGTACTCGCCCCGCAGCGCGTCGAGATACGCCTGGTCGGCCGGATAGACCACGTCGCGCACGACGCGCGCGATCTCCTCGCGCTGGGCGTCGTCGGCGACCTGGGCCGTGGTCGCGACCACCGACTGCTCGGGCGGCACCGCGAGCATCCGCTCCAGCTGCGCGATGGTGCGCTCGGTGACGATGCTGGGCGCCGTCAGCCCGCTCGCGAGGCCCTCGCGCAGGAGTTCGCGGTTCGAGGCCATGAAGCCCTCGTACGCGCGCAGGCGTCCGAGGTATCGCTCGAAGCGCGCGGGCGTGTCGGCCCGCTGGAACTGGGTGACGACCTGCAGGGTCTGCTGGGGGCCCTCGAGCTGGTCCACGACCTTGAGCCGGTCGATCCGCTGGTCGTCCTGGGCGATGTTGAGCTCGCACACCACCCGGACCATGTCGAGGGTGATCCGCTCCTCGAGCGTGAGGCCCTCGGCATGGATGGTCGCCGTCTGCGCGAGCGTCGATTCCATCAGCCGGCGCGCGTTCGCGCGTCCCTCGGGGCCCGGATCGGGCAGCTGGTCGTCGTATCGCTCGTCGCCGTACACCGTGGCGGTGATCGGCGACAGCTCAAGGATCCCCTCCCAGAACCGGTCGGCCAGCGTGTTGACGGCAGAGGGTGGAACGTCGGGCATCGTCGGGGCTCCTGGTGCTCCGGGCGCGGCAGCTCGAGGCGGGACGCCAGCGTAGCGCGGCCGCCGAGGCACCGGCGTTCCGCGGTCAGGTGGCGGGCGACTCGGCGAACATCGGCATCTGGAGCCGGCCGGACTCGATCGGGGCGTCAAGGCCAAGGTACGGCTCGAGGTCCTCGAGCGTGGGCCCATCGAGGTTGGCGAACGCCCGCACGTGGTTCCACTTGAGCAGATGCCAGTTGTCGCGCTCGAGCGCCCGGCGGACCAGCACCGAGCGGGCGACCTTGGCCCGGATCAGCTCGGCCCGCTCCGGCGCCACCACGAGGAAGCGCACGAGCTGGTCGTCCGGCGCGATCCGGGCATGACGGCGCAGGATGGTCTCGCCCAGCATGGCCGTCCAATCGACCTCGAACAGGAAGGTCAGGCGCCCGCGCAGGTACCAGATGCAGGCAACCTGCTCGAGATCGACCTCCGAAGCGCGTGCGAGGCCGGTCAGGTTGCCCTCGCGTTCGTGATCGTCGAGGAGGTCGCCGAGCGGCTTGCCCCGCAGCACGCGCGCCTGCTCCCGCGGCCCCAGCCAGACTCGCATCCCGAGGCGGTGACCAAGCTCGACCAGGAGCGCGAGAAGCTCGCTCTGTTCGGACGATCGGCGGTTGAGCTCCTCGTCGGTGGCCACCCTGACCGCCGTCGCGGCCGCGCCCCGGTAGCTCTCGAGGCACGCGAGGATGAGCGGCTCATCGGGCTGATCGTGGCCGGGGAACATCGCAACGATCCGCTCGACGAGCGCCGACTGTGTGATGGGACCGCCGGTCGAGAGCAGGCTGAACACCGCCCATTCCACCCGGTCGGCCAGCGGGAGAGCCGCCGCGGCGCGGTCGTCGGCGGATGCGAGCCACCAGGTGCCGGGCGCGACCTCCTCAAGGCGCCGGCGATCAGGGTCCGCCAGGGCGTCGCGGATGAGCGCAGTCAGGGTCTCGATCGGGCCGCTCCAGCGGTCGGAGGTCCCGGCGGCCGGCAGGTCGCGAACGAACCGGCGCAGATGGCCGCCCCGATCGAGGCCCACGAGGATCTCGCCCAGGAGCCGCTCCTCGTCGGCTGGTTCGCCGCGTGCCTGCAGGGTGTCGACGGCGATGTCGACCACCGCGGCGGCGGCCTCCTCGGGCGAGTAGGGCCGTGCGTCGATCCGCTCCGGCGGCGCGAAGATCCCTCGTCCACGAACGTAGTCGGGGTCGCCGGCACCGCCCGGGAGCGGCGGCAACGCGACGTTCGCACGAGTCCGCGGGGCGTCCGGGCCATGGCTGCCGGGCGGGACCAGCTCCAGGAGACCCCCGCCGCCCTCGTCGGGCGCGTCAAGACTGGCGGCAGCCAGGCGATGACCGGCCCCGACGGCACCCAGCGCCGTCGCGACGAGCCCGGCCGACCCGCCCTCGTCGAGCAGCAGCACGGCCCGGGCGTCGCGCGTGGCGAGCGGCGCGATTGCGGCCAGCTGGGCCTCGATCCGCGCTGCCTGCCAACCCCACCATGCGCCCGCGGGCGCTCCCAGCAGCGGCTCGAGGTCAAGCGTGGAGGCAGCTGCCTGCCCGAGGACCCAGCCCGTCCCGAAGAACCCCAGCGCGAGTCGCTCGGGGCTGGGCAGCGGTGGCGCCTGGCCGAGAATCAGGCGCGGCCGGAGTCCGACCAGGGCGCCGGGCTGCTTCGCAGCCGCCTCGGCGATGATCGAGATCACGGCCGGAGTCGCAACCCGGACCAGGACCGAGTCGGGTTGCTCCGCGAGGCCTCGCAGGTCGTCGCGGAAGCGGGCCTGCACCACCCCCGTCGCACCGGAGTCCAGGCGCTGGACGAAGCCGCGAACGAGGCGGATGCCCTCCTCGAACGCGAGCCAGGGATTTCGCTCGCGCCACGTAGCGGCTGCCGGCAGCCGAACGTGCCCACCGGTGATGCGCAATCGGGCGACCTTCCCGGGCGCGGTCGCCAGGCGGGTGGCAGGGACGATGGCCTGCAGGAGCGCGAGGCGCAGCGCCGCCTCGACCGCCGGGGCGCGCAGCTCGGCGTCGATCCGTTCAAGGATGGCGTGCAGCGACACCAGCTGGCGCGGCGTGTGCAGCGCAAGCAGCTCCTCGACGAGATCGTCGTGCCCGGGCGGGACTGGGAAGCGGTCGTGAAGGAGGCGCCGGGCCCGCGATTCCGGTTCCACCTCGGCGGCTCGGGCACGGTCCGCCTCGTCGGCGTCCCCCTGGCGGAGCTCCGGGCCGCCGAGCTGATCGCGGCAGATCGCGCAGCGGTAGTGCCTGCGAGCCGCGTGCCCGCGGCGAGCGGCGGCCGGATCGGTGGGGCGCTCGGGGCTTCGGTGCCGGCCGGCCGATCGCGGCGCCTCCCAGACCAGGTCGTCGAGCACGACGGTCCGGCCACAGCTCAGGCACTGCGTGGCGAACAGATCGTTGAGCGCGGCGCGGAGCGTGGTCTGGCCGTGGGGCGCCGACGCGATGGCCTGGAACGCGGCGTCGAGGTGCCGGAGGTCGGGCGGCCGGAGCACGACCTCTGCGAGGAGCCGCGACAGGGGCGTGGTTTCGAACGAGACCGCCTGGCGGCCGCGGTCGAGTGCTGCTCGGGCCACCCAGCCACCGCGCCCGAATGGATCGATCACCACGTTGTTGCCGGTCGTCAGCGCCTCGATGCGGCTCTTGACGATGGCCGGCGGCGGCGGAGGCGCCAGCCGCTCGAAGATGGGCAGCGACAACCCGGGGGCTCCGTTGAGGTGTTCGCGGCCCGCCATGTGGAGGGGATTCTGCACGGGCGGGCGGGTGCGTGCGGGCTCGGTGGCGATGCTGGGCGGCCCGGTGGCGACGCGGTGGCGGTTACGGGATGGCGGTGGCCGTCTGCCCGTTGGTCTGCACGCCCGTCTGCCCGTCGGTCTGCCCGGCCGTCACGACGATCTGCCCGGCCGTCACGACGATTTGCCCGCCCGTCACGCCCATGGCGCTTCCATGGGCCGAACGCATGCGCCAGGCTCCGGCGCAAACCCTCGAGTGCGGGCTGATCACGCCCAAGGCGTGGATCAGCCGCCCAAGGCCGGTGCAGCCGCTCGTAAGCGGCAGTGAAGGGCCATGTGAAACGCTGCAGGCGTGATTTCGCCAACGACTCTCCGCTCCGCCCCGCAACGCCGAGCCCGCCTCGAGGTGGCCGGCGACCGCGAGGCGCAGGCACTGGCCTCCCATCTCGGCCGGGAGATCCGCGCCGCCCGACACCGTCTCGGAATGACCCAGGCGCAGTTGGCCGCACGCGCCGGAATTCGTCAGTCGTGGCTGGGCGAGATCGAGCGGGGCGGTGGCCGGGGCGTGCCGCTCGGCGTGTGGGTGGCCCTCGGGCTTGTCATCGGTCGGCCGGTCGCCGTCGGGTTCTCGCGCGAGACGTCCGCGGCCACACGTGACGCGGGTCACCTTGCGATCCAGGAGCTGGTCCTTCGCTTGGCACGGGGGCACACCGTGGCGCGCGCGTTTGAGCTGGCGACGCCGTCACTCGGCTCGATCGACTGCGTGCTGCGCGATGAACGCCGTCGAATCCTGATCCTGATCGAGATCTGGAACCGTCTCGACGATGTCGGGGCGGCCAGGCGCGCCACGAATCGCAAGGCGGACGAACTCCGCGGGCTTGAGGTCGCGTGGCACGAGCCAGCGGCCATCCGGGTCTGCTGGGTCGTCCGCGCGACCGCGGCGAACCGGGCGCTGGTCGCGCGCTATCCCAACGTCTTCGAGACCGCGTTTCCCGGCTCGTCGCGCGATTGGACGCGGGCCCTCACCGCCGGAGTGACGCCGCCGGAGAAGCCAGGACTGGTCTGGTCTGACCTGGGGGCCACCCGGCTGTTCGAGTGGCGGCGCCGATCATCGTGACATTCACGCTGTGAGCGCTTGATCGGGGGCATCGCGAACCACTCGGCGGCCCGCGGTGGCCCGTAGGCCGTGCTTCAGCGGTGTGGGCGTGATCCGACGCGGTACACAGCGGTCATCGCGGCGATCTGGCCAGCGAAACGCCCCGCGGAACGCCTTGAGCGTGAATCGGATGGGCACGAACCCCCCGGGGCACGAACCCCCGGGGCACGAACCCCCGGGGCACGAACCCCCGGGGCACGAACCCCCGGGGCACGAACCCCCGGGGCACGAACCCCCGGGGCACGAACCCCCGGGGCACGAACCCCCGGGGCACGAACCCGGGCGCCGCGGCTCAGCCCTCCTCGAGGTCGTCCGCCTCTTCCTCGAAGGCCTCGTCGCTGGTGACCTCCGCCGGCAGGACACGATCGAGGTCCTCGATCGTGTCGTCCTCCTCGTCCTCCTCGAGCTCCTCTTCGAGCTCCATCTCCTCGCGGATCAGGGTCCCGCGGGTGTAGGGGCGCAGATCGGTGAGCTTCGCCGACGTCGGGAACGAGACCTTGCCGTAGTTGCGCGGGTCCTGGTAGATCTCGCGGATGATGATCCGGACGTCCTTGTCGCCCAGCGACGTCACGCCCGCGGCGTACTTGTTGCCGTCGGCGATGAGCTTGAGCAGCCGCGCCGCGACGCGGGGCTCCACCACGCCGATTCGCACGCCGTTCGAGTGCGCGATGAGCCGGTTGCCCTCCGGCGTGAGCTCGACGTAGTCGCCGGGGTTGACCTGGGCAAGCTTGCGCGGATCGGCAAGGGCGGTCAGGAAGGCGAAGCCGGTCTTGCCGGTCTCCTCGACGAAGATCGACACGGGCGCCTTGGACCCGGCCTGGGCCGGCACGGTCCTCTCGCCGGCCTCGACGAGCAGGACGCGGAGGCGGTCGATATTGCGCTCGGCGATGCGGTTCGTCGGGTCGAGCGCGAGTGCGGCCTGGTAGTGCTCGCGGGCGGCGGCGAGTTCACCGAGTTCCCAGAGCGCCTTCGCCAGGCGGTTCTCCGCCTCGACGTCGGGCCCGAGGGCGAGGAGCTTTCGATTGGCGTCGGCGGCGTCGGCCCAGGCGGCCGCGGCGGCCTGCGCGATCGCCTGCTCGGCCAGCTGGCGATTGTAGCGCGTCTGGTTGGCCGCGCTCGAGGCCTTCGATTCGATTTCCGGGAACGTCAAGGGATGGTCCTTTCGGCGTGGCGTCGCGGCTCCGGCGCCGGGTGCGGCAGCCTCCGCGGGAAGATTCGGGGCCTTAGGGTTCTAGCACCGACCGGCGTCGCTGTCAAAGGGCCCCTGGCCGCGCGGCGAGGTGAGGGCAGGTGGGCCGGCACGGTACCCTGCGGCGTGCGCTGGTATTACAAGGCGGGCCTCGGCCTCGGATTGGCCTGGGGCGCCGCGCGCGCCCTCGGGGTCTACGGCGAGGCCGCTCGCGAACTCGACATCAACTTCCTGTTCGGCTTCATGGTCACGACCGGCGGCTGGACGGGCGTCTTCATCGTGGCCGACTGGATCTACCGGGCCGTCCGCGGCGATCGGACGCGCAAGCCACCCGACGAGGCCGACACGCCCGACGCTGCCATCGCAGCTACCGGAGCGCCAGGTTCCAGCCCACCACCACGAAGCCCAGGACGGCCAGGAGGCCGAGCTGCAGCACCCAGCGCGGGTCCCGGCGCAGCGCGACGCTCGACGAGCGGACCGCGTCCCAGAGGTAGAACACGAGCGTGAGGACCACGGGTCCCGCCATGACGGGGATGGCGACGGCTCGCAGCAGCCCCACCGCCAGCGCGACCACTGCGGCCGAGCTCACGGCCCCGGCGAACGCAGCCCGGGGCGGCGCCGGGAGCAGCCGCGCAAGCCGGTAGCCGAGGGCGCCCGCGATCAGGGCGTCGGCAGCGGCGACGATCAGGAGCCCGGCCTCCGAGAGCCCGCCGGGACCACTTGTCAGCTCGCCCGCCGCGCCCCGGCTCTCGATCACCAGGCCACCGGTCACGAGACCGGCGACAGCCAGGAATCCGAGGCCCGCGGTGACAATGGCCGCAGCGAGAATGGGCAGCCGCGCCGGCGCCTCGGAGCCATGCGCGATCGCACGGCCTTCAGCGAGCACGGCGAAGAGCAGCAGGCCGGCGGCAACCCCGAGGGCCGGGACGATCGACCAGTCCAGCGGGACGAAGCGGCCGGCCAGCAGCAGCGCTGCCGCGAGAACGCCCGCCACCAGGCCTGCCTCGGGCGGCACGGTCGCGCGCGCCTCGGGGTCGTCGGACTGGAAGCCGGCCCGCGTTCCGAGGATGACCACCCCGGCGAGGAACAGGGCCACGACCCATGCCACCGATGGATCGACCAGACGTCCCAGCCCGAGCAGCACGACGGCGGTCAGCAGGAGCTCGCGCTGGGCGCTCCCGCCGGCCCGCAGGCGCTCGAACGTCCCGTCGCCGCCCCGTCCACCGGGCGCCCTCATCCGACACGCTCCGGCTTGCGGCGCGCCCAATCGAGCAGATCGGCCCGCCGCCACGTGTTGACGACCTTCGGCGCCTCGACCCACGCGCGACGGGCCTGCGCCACGCACCAGCGCAGGTTGTCGAGCTCGCGCAGATTGTGTGCGTCCGAGTCGAGCGCAAGCAGGCAGCCGAGCTCGACGGCGCGCCGCGCTCGTGCGTCGGCGAGATCGAGCCGGTGGTCAGAGCCGTTCATCTCGAGCGCCGTGCCGGTGCGGGCGGCCTCCCGGTAGATGACCTCCCAGTCGAGGTCGAGGTCGTCGCGCGCCTGGATCATGCGCCCGGACGGGTGTGCGATGACGTCCACGTGCGGCGAATGGATGGCGGCCAGGACCCGTTCGGTCAGCTGCGCCCGTGGTTGGCGGCGCGAGACGTGCAGTGACGCGACCACGATGTCAAAGCCGGCGAGCAGTTCGTCGGGGTAGTCCAGGCGTCCGTCGGCGCGGATCTCCAGCTCGCAGCCGTGGAGCAGTCGGAAGCCGTTCGGGGATGCCTCTTCGGGCATCGTGCCGGCCGCCTCCTCTCGCGCAAAGCGCTCGTTCAACGCCCGGATGATCGCCCGCTGCTCCTCCACCTGGTCAGGCCGCAGGCCGTGCGCGATCGCGAGGCTGAGCGTGTGGTCGGTCAGCACCTGGTACTCGTAGCCGCGGCGCCGGCACGCCTCGGCCATGACCTCGATGCGCTCGACCCCATCGGACCACTCCGAGTGGGTGTGCAGGTCGCCCCGCAGGTCCTCGCGGCGGACGAGCGTCGGCAGCGACCCCGCCAGCGCGGCCTCGATCTCGCCCCCGTCCTCGCGCAGCTCCGGCTCGATGAATGGCAGCCCGAGGAACGCGTACGCCTCGGCCTCGGTGGCGAACGTGTGCAGATCGGCCGCCGCGCCGGTCAGGATCTCTCCCCCCTCCCCGACCCGCGCGAAGCCCTTCTCGGACAGGCTCCAGCCGCGGTCGCGCGCCATCCCCCGCAGCCGGACGTTGTGCTCCCTGGATCCCGTGAAATGAAGGAGGTACGTCCCCGCCTGGCCCGGGGGCATGATTATGAGGTCCACCTGCGGCCCGCGCATCAACGTCACGGCGGCCTTGTGACCGCCCCGATTGAGCACGCGCTCCACGCGCCCGAGGTCGGCGAAGCGGTCGATGAGTGCAGGCGCGTCAGCGGTCTCGGCCAGGAGATCGAGGTCGCCGATCGTCTCCCGTCGGCGGCGGAACGAGCCGGCGGGCTCGAGCCGCGTGACGCCGGGCGCGGCCCGCAACTCCTCGATCACGCTCTCGATGATCGCCTCGGCGGCGCCCAGGAGAAGCCGTCGCGGCTGCGATTCGATGGCTGCGATGCCCGCGAGGATGGATGCCTCGGTCCGCTCGGAGAGGCCGCGCACCGTGCGCAGATGGCCCGCTTCGGCGGCATGGCGCAGATCTTCGAGGTTCTCGATCCCGAGTGCCTCGTACAGCAGCCTGACGGTGCGCGGCCCGACGCCCGGCACCTGCAGCAGCTCCACCAGCGCCGGCGGCACCTCCTGGCGCAGCCGCTCATGGAACGCCATTCGGCCGGTCGTCGCGAGCTCGGCGATCTTGGCCGTGATCGCCGCCCCGACGCCGGGGATCTTCGGGGGATCGCTCGACCGGTAGGCGGTGGCGACGTCGAACGGCATCCGCCCGATGGCATCGGCGGCACGGTGATAGGCGACCGTCTTGAAGACCAGTTCGCCCTTGACTTCGAGCATGTCGCCGATCTCGTGAAAGATCCGTGCAAGACGGCCGTTGGTCAGCGGCTCGTCGGGGCCGGCCGCGTCCTCATCGCCGGCGAACTCGGATGGGGCCTCGGCGTCGCGCAGCGGCCCGTCGGCTCGTTCGGTCTGGGCGGTCGGTTCGTCCGTCACACCGCGATCATGCGGCGACGACGCGATCTCGTCCCAGCCGCTTGGCACGGTAGAGCGCGTGATCGGCCGCATCGACGATGTCGGCGATCGGCTGGTCCGCCGAGCGAGCCATCGCGACGCCCACCGAGACCGTGACGCGGGCGGGACCGAGTGCGGAGAGATCCAGGCCGGCGACGGCGGCCCGGATGCGTTCCCCCACGTCGAGCGCGACGGCGGGGCTCGGGTTGCGCAGGAGCACCGCGAACTCCTCGCCGCCGAACCGGGCGGGCACGTCCTCCTCGCGGACGGCCCGCGCGATGGCCGCAGCGACGGCCTTGAGCACGGCGTCGCCCACCGGGTGGCCGAAGCGATCGTTGAGGCGCTTGAAATGGTCGATGTCCACCATCAGCACGCCCACCGCGTCGTCGGCACGACGCCGCCGTGCCAGCAGCCCGCAGAACTCGTCGAAGTAGCGCCGGTTGGGCAGGCCGGTGAGTGCGTCGGTCGACGCGCGAGCCTCGGCGGCGCGATGGGAGTACGCGCGGGCAAGCGCGGCGGACGCTTCGCCAGCCGCGTCACCGAGCAGCCGGATGGACGCCGGGCTCCAGGCATCGGCGAGTCGACGCGAGAGGACGATCGCCCCGACCACGACGCCATCGACCCTGAGCGGAGCCGCGATGGTGTTCCGAAGGCCGTAGACCGTGCCGACGCGGCCGGCGATCCGGGCAGCGATGCGCGCGGAGGCCTCGTCGTCCGCGGTCGGCGGGGCGTAGGGTCGCCCCGATCGGGTCCCGGCGCCTGCCGGGATGGTCGTGGGCAGGCCGGGGAACAGGGTCGGTGCGTGCCACTCGTCGGCAAGCTCCTCGAAGGCGGTCCGGGCGGGCATGGCCCCCGGGGTGGCTGCCCCCTCCTGCGCGCGCAGCTCCGCGTGGACGGGCACGGCGACCCGTTCCGAGGACGTCGTGTACGCGCCGGCACCCGGGTCGTCCAGGTCCGAGACCGGCAGCAGCGTCGTGGAGCTCGGCACGCCGGCGCGGCTCGAGACGAGCGTCGCCTCCAGGACCCGGCCCTCCGGCCGCAGCCGGACCACGACCGTGTGATCCGCGGCGGCGACCTCGCCGAGGTCCTCCACGATCGCATCGACGATGGCGTCGGGGGAGACCGAGCGCGACAGTCCGCGCAGAATCCGCCCGAAGCTCTCCGCCTCCTGGCGTCGCCCCAGCTCGATGTCGCGGACGGCCCGGCGATAAAAGACGACCGCGAGCGCGACGACCCCGACGAGACCCAGCAGGATGATGCTGACCGCGCCGGGGCTGATCACGACCTGGATGGCGGTCAGCAGTCCGAGCGCCGCCAGGGACGCCCCGAGGCTCCACCCGGTCCGGCGCAGCCGCAGCTCCCAGGCGTTCTCGTCGCTCAGCGCGGCGCCCGCCGCCACCTCCGGCGACGGCCCGCCTCGCGGTCGGGCAAGGGCGCGGATCGAGCCGCGGCGTCCCCTCGAGCCGACGCCAGCGGCC
>VGPE01000074.1 GCA_016875645.1 Chloroflexota bacterium | reverse complement strand
AGGTGCGAGATTGAACACCCGCCTCGCGAGGCGAACGAACGTGCACCGCCCACTTGACGCGAGCGGGCCGCCGCCGTGACAGGCGGCTCAGGCTGGGAGCGCGGCCGCGACAAGGAGTCCAAGGGCAAGTCGTTCGGGTGTGCTCACGCTCTGCAGGCTGGCAGCGACGGTTCGAGTTGGCTCGGCCGGCGCGATGTCGACGCGCCAGCGTGCGCTCCGCGGTCGGCACGGCAGGTCAAGCGAGGACCCGTTCCAGGATCCGGAACACCAGCCACAGGACGACCGGCAGCACGAGGGCCGAGCCGAACCCCCGGAGCGCATCGGGCGACCATGGCCAGGTGGGCGTCCGGGCGATCAGTTCACGCTCAGCGAGCAGGCTGGTGATGTTGTGGTGGACGGCGTCCGCCTGGCTAAGGTCGCCAGCGGCATTGCGGCGGGCGAGGTCGCGCAGGGCTGCGTCCAGCCGCTGGCTGACGCCGGAGAGCCGGAGTGCCTTCTCCGCCGCGATCCGGCGCTGCATCACCGAGAGGGGCAGCACGAAGCAGGCGACGCCCAGGACCAGCGCGAACGCATTGACCGCCGCCACGGCCGGGTTGGTGAACGTGGTGGGATCGGTGACCGCCGAGAAGTAGGCGGCGAATACGAGCAGCCCGCCCGTCAGCGCGGTGACCGTGGAGAAGGCGTGGAGCGGTCCGGCATCCAGGAGGTCGATGCGCCCGACGTGGCCCGGCAACCGGCTGATCAGCCGGAGTTGGCGGATCGTGTGGTACACGAGGACGGCCCCGGTCGTGTAGGCGAACGTGCCCACCGGCATCGTGATCACGAACGTCATGAGCTCACCTTCGAGGTCCAGCGGCTGCCCGTAGCCTGCGGCGGCTGTGAAGATCGCCACGATGAGGCCCACGATCGTCCGGCCCAGAACTGGGCGGGCGGGCAGCGTGGTGAGCTCGTAGCGGACCCGCTCGGCCTGCTCGTCGGGCAGCGAGACAACCGGGCGAAATGCTGTCCAGGCCCGGGTGGCGCGATGATCGAGATAGTGGATCGCCGCGACGCTGCCGACGATGTAGACCGCCAGCGAGCCGAGGTAGAGGTCAACGACCCCGGGCGCGAGGAGGCCGTCGATCCAGGCGGCCGCGCGGACCGCAACGCCGGTGACCACGGACACAATCACGTACGGGGCCCAGCTCGGGCCAGGCAGTGAAGCGATCCGGTCGATCAGCCGGTCGACCCAGCTCGCCGGGTACGGAGGTGTGCCCATCGGGCCGGATCATATGGTCCGCCGTAAGGCAGGCGATGCGGGGACGAACGGGCAATTCGGCACTGGCGAGGCCGCGCGTCGCGCCGCAGCCTGACGCACCGAAGCCGGGAGAGGGCTCGGCCACGTCAGCGAGGGGCGCACCGATGAGCAGCCTGCCGAGTCACGCGCGCGTCGTCATCGTGGGGGCGGGAATCGTCGGGAACAGCGTGGCGTGGCACCTGGCGCGCCTCGGCTGGCGGGACATCGTCCTGATCGACAAGGGGCCGCTGCCCGACCCGGGCGGCTCCACCGGCCACGCCAGCAACTTCATCTTCCTGACCGATCACAGCAGGGAGATGACCGCATTCACGCTGGACAGCGTGCGCCAGTACGTGGAACTGGACGTGTTCACGCGCAGCGGCGGCATCGAGGTGGCCCGCACGCCGGAGCGCATGGAGGAGCTCCAGCGCCGGCTCGCGTCCTCCAGGTCGTGGGGCGTCGAAGCAGAGCTGATCGGCCCGTCCCGTGCCCAGGAGCTCGTCCCCTACCTGGACGAGCGTGTGATCCTGTGCGGCTTCCACACGCCCGGCGTCGGCGTCGTGGATTCGCTGCGCGCCGGCACCCTGATGCGGGAGCGCGCGGCCGCGCTGGGAGCCCTGGTCACCTTCCCGTCCACGGAGGTGACCGGGATTGACGTGGAGGACGGGCGGGTGGCCGCCGTGCGCACCGACCTCGGCGACGTCTGGACCGACACCGTCGTGGTGTGCTCGGGCGTCTGGAGCCCGCGGATCGCGCGCATGGCCGGCGCCTCGATCCCGCTCACGCCCGCGGTGCACCAGATGATCAGCGTGGGCCCGGTGCCGCTGTTCGCAGGGACGCCCGGCGAGATCAGTTACCCGATCGTGCGCGACATGGACACGAACATGTACGAGCGCCAGCATGGGAGCGACCTGGAGGTGGGCTCCTTCGCCCACCGGCCGATCCTGATGGAGGCCGACGACATCCCCTCGATCGCAGCGGCCGCCCTGTCGCCCACGCAGCTGTCCTTCACGGCCGAGGACTTCGACCCCCAGATGGAGCAGGCCCTGGAGCTGATGCCCTCGATCCTGGGGGACGAGCGGGTGGGCATCCGTCACGCCATCAACGGCCTGCTGTCGCTGACACCGGATGGGGCGCCGATCCTGGGCGAGACGCCGGAGGTCCGGGGCCTCTGGTCGGCCGCGGCCATCTGGATCAAGGAGGCGCCGGGGATCGGGCGCACGATTGCGGAGTGGATGACCACCGGCACGCCCGAGATCGATCCCCACGGGTCCGACATCGCGCGCTTCTACCCGCACCAGCGGGCGGCCGCGCAGGTCCGCGCCCGGAGTGCCGAGGGCTTCAACAAGACCTACGGCATCGTCCATCCGGCCGAACAGTGGGCGTCCAACCGCGACGTCCGGCTGAGCCCGTTCAACGCTCGCGAGCGGGACCTCGGCGCCGTCTTCTTCGAGACCGCGGGCTGGGAGCGCCCGTTCTGGTACACGTCCAACGAGCGGCTGCTGGCCGAGTACGGCGAGCGGGTGATGCCGCGCGCGGCGGAGTGGGAGTCCCGCTGGTGGTCGCCGATCATCAACGCGGAGCACCTGGCGTTGCGCGACCGGGTGGGAATGGTGGACCTGTCGGCGTTCGCGATCCTGGACGTGGCTGGCCCGGGCGCGCTGGCGGCGCTCCAGCGGATCGCGGTCGCCGAGATGGACGTGCCGGTGGGCCGGGTCGTCTATACGCCGCTGCTCAACGCGGCGGGCGGGATCGTGGCCGACCTCACGATCATGCGCCTCGGGCAGGAGCGGTTCCGGATCGTGACCGGGGGCGGTGGCGGGATGCGCGACCGCAAATGGATCGCCGACCACCTGCCGCCCGACGGCTCGGTCCAACTGTTCGACGCCACCTCAGCGTGGTGCACCCTCGGGGTGTGGGGTCCACGGGCGCGCGACCTCGTCGCGTCCGTCACCGAGGACGACGTGTCCGACGCCGGCTTCCCGTTCGCCACTTGCCGCCAGATCACGATCGGCTCGGTGCCGGTACTCGCGTCGCGGATCTCCTACGTCGGCGAGCTGGGCTGGGAGCTCTACGCGCCGATGGAACAGGGCCAGCGCCTCTGGGACACCCTCTGGGCGGCGGGCAAGCCGCGCGGCGTCGTGCCGGTCGGGATCGGCGTCTATGCCACCACCGCACGCCTCGAGAAGGGGTACCGTGCCCACGGCAACGACTGGACCTGGAGTACACGCTGGTGGAGGCCGGAATGGCCCACCGCCGGGTGAAGGAGATCGACTTCGTGGGCCGAAGCGCCTACCTTGAACAGCGCGCGCGGCCGCCGGCGGCGCAGCTGTGCACGCTCACCCTGGATGACCCGCGTTCGCCGGCGGGTGTGAGCCGGTACATGCTGGGGCGGGAGCCGATCCTGACCCCTGAGGGCGCCCCGATCGTGGACGCCAGGGGACGCCGCTCCTTCGTCACCAGCGCCGGGTCGGGCCCGTCATTGGGCCGCCACCTGCTGATGGCCTACCTGCCGCCCGAGTACGCGGCGGTCGGGAGGCGCCTCGCGGTGGAGTACTTCGCCGACCGCTACCCGGTCACCGTGGCGGTCGTCGGGAACCGGCCGCTGTTCGATTCGGCCAACGAGCGGGTCCGCGCGTGAACGTCCTGGTCTGCGTCAAGCGGGTGCCGGCAACCGGCGGCCGCGTCACCCTCACGCCGGACGCGAGGGCCATCGACACCAGCCTGCTGGGGTTCACCACCAGCCCGCACGAGGAGTGCGCGGTGGAGGAGGCCGCCCGGCTGGTGGAGGCCGGCGGCGGCACGTCCACGGTGCTCACCCTCGGGCCCGAGGCGGCAATCGAGCAGCTGCGCGACGCGATGGCGGTGGGCATCGAGCGGGCCGTCCTGCTGGAAACCGACGGCACGGAGTGGGGTCCCGCCGCCACGGCGGCGGCGATCGCGGACGCCGTCCGGGCGCGCGAGTCGGCCGACGGCGAACCGTTCGGCCTGCTGCTGTTCGGCAACGAAGCGGCGGACAGCGCCGATTACCAGGTGGGCGTGCGGGTGGCGGTCGCGCTGGATCGCCCGTGTGTCACGGGTGTCAAGCGGCTGGATGTCGGGGCGGGTGCCGTACGCGCATGGCGGGAGCGCGACGGTGCGTGGGACGTGTACGAGATGCCGCTGCCGGCGGTCGTGACCGTCCGCGAGGGCATCAACCTGCCGCGTTACCCGTCGGTGCCGGGACGGCTGCGGGCGCGCCGCAAGGACGTGGAGCGGGCCCCGGCGCGCCGAGTCCCCGTCGCCGATGCGGTGCTGACCCGGCTCCGGCTCCCGGCCCAGGCGGAGCACCGCGTCGAGATCCTGGGGACGGGGCCCGAGGCGGTACCGCCCGTCGTGGAGGTGCTGCGGCAACTCGGGCTGGTGGGGCGATGATCCTGGTCATCGCGGAGCAGGACGCCGGGCGACCAACGGCCCTGTCGCTCGAGGCGCGCGCCGTCGCGAGGGCGACGGCCACGGCCGCCGGGCTGCCACTCGAAGCGGTCGAACTGGACCGGGACGGCGCCCCGCCCGGCGACCGGGCCGCGGCACTGGGCCGGCTCATCGCCGTCCGACGCCCGCTGGCCGTCATCGGGCCCGGCAGCGACTCCGCCACGGAGCTGCTGGCGCACGTCGCCGCCCGCGCAGGCCTGCCGCTGGCCGCGAACATCACCGCTCTCGACGTGGGCGGGTCAGGCGCGGGCCGGCCGCTCCAACTCACCCGCCAGCGGTGGGGCGGCACGCTCCTTGAAGACGCGACGATCGAGGCGGGGCCGGCGCTGTTCACGGTGGCGCCCCACGCCGTGGCCGCGGAGCCCGTCGGGACCGCCCCGGAGCCGCTGCCCGTGTCGCTCGACGTGGACGGGGTGGCAGGCGACGGCCTGGTCAGGCTGGTGGAGCGCGTGCCGATGGGGACCGAGGGCGTGGCGCTCGAGGCTGCGCCGGTCGTCGTCGGTGGCGGACGCGGCGTGGGCAGCGCGGAGGCGTTCGGGATGCTCGATGAACTCGCCCGGCTCCTGGGCGGGACCGTCGGCGTCTCGCGCGCGGTCACCAGCGCGGGCTGGCGCCCGCACCGCGAGCAGGTCGGTCAGACCGGTGCGCGCATCGCGCCCGACCTCTACATCGCCTGCGGCATCAGCGGCGCGGTCCAGCACATCGTGGGCTGCCGTGGCGCGAAACGGATCCTGGCCATCAACACGGACCCGGACGCCCCGATGGTGGCCGCCGCGGACTGGGCGGTCATCGGCGACCTGCACGCGTTGCTGCCGCCACTGCTGGAGGCCATCCGGGACACCCGCTGACCGCGCGATCGGTCACACCATCGGAAGGCTCGATCACCAGGGCTGCCGCGCTCGGAGAGACCAAATCGGGGGCTATGATGGTATGATGTCACCATCATGACACACCGCACGCAGATCTACCTCCCCGCGGACGAGCACCGGCGGGCGAGGCGGCGGGCTTCCGAACTCGGCATCTCCCTGGCCGAATACGTGCGACGTCTGGTCCATCGCGACCTGGACGCGCCGGAGGCGGAGGCGAACGTCGAGGCCCTGTTCGCGCTGGGCGACTCCGAGGGCTCGGACGTCGCGACGCACAGGGACGCTTACGTGGCGGACGCGTTCGCGGACCTGGACGTCGACCGGCCGTGACGCTGTTCGTCGACACCTCGGCGTTCTACGCGGCCGCGGACCGCGGCCATCGATCGCATGCGCAGGCCGTCGCGGCACTTGCGGCCGGAGGAAAGCTGGCGACCACCGACCACGTGCTGGTCGAGACGTGGGCGCTGATCGGGCGCCGCCTTGGCCGGGACGCGGCGGAGCGCTGGTGGGGGGCCGTCCGGGCTGGAGCAGCGGCCGTGGAGTTCGTGGGTCCGGCCGATCTCGAGGCGGCCTGGGCCATCGGCGAGGCCTTCGCCGACCAGGACTTCTCGCTCGTGGATCGCACCAGTTTCGCGGTCATGCAGCGGCTGGGCCTGCACCGGGTCGCGACCCTTGACCCGGACTTCGCGGTCTTCCGCTTTGGCGAGCGCCGGACGAAGGCCTTCGAGATCGTCCGCTGACCCGTGACTGGCCAGCCCGGCGCAGCCGCGGCGACCGCGGTGAGGGTCTGCGAGGGACGGGGGACGCGGGCCCAAGGCGGCTGACCGGCGGTCGTTGAGGGGTCGAGGGTCACCCGGGGGGCATGCGCTCGTTTCGCAACTGCATCAGCCGAGGGCGCCCGCGAATGCCTCCTCCGTCCCGCCATGGCACCCGGTGTGGGCACCACGGTTGAATCGAGGGAGGCACGGACGGACGCCGCGACCGCAACCCCGCGTCGACCTCAGTACTGGAAGAGCAGCTCGCGGTACTTGGGCAGCGGCCACAGATCGTCGGCGACGAGCGTTTCGAGCTCGTCGGCAACGCTGCGCAGGGCGTCCTGGGCCGGGATCACCGTCTCGGCGAAGGCGCGCGCCTCGGCGTGCACGGAGGTCGCCGAATGCGTCGCGTGCTTGGCGGCCTCGAGGTCGTCGATCGCGCCCACCATCCGGTCGGTCAGCGCGGTGACCTTCGCGCAGATGGCGCTGACGCCGCTCGAGAAGGAGCCCGCCTGGAGCTGGCCGAGGTAGCGCACCGCGGCGGGCAGGATGAGCGTCCGGGCCATGTCGAGCGCGCAATTCGCCTCGATGTTCTGGACCTTGACGTAGCGCTCCCAGATGATGTCCGCGCGCGCGGCAAGCTCGCGCTCCGAAAGCACACCGAATTTCGCGAACAGCGCCTTCGCCTTGGGCGTCTCCAGGGCCGGCAGCGCTTCGACGGTGGTGCGGTTGTTCGGCAGGCCGCGGCGAGCCGCCTCGGCATGCCACTCCGGCGAATACCCATTGCCCTCGAAGAGCACCTGCTTGTGCGCCCTTGCGATGTCCGAGAGGATCGCCTGGAGCCCGTCGAAATCGCCGGGCTGGAGCTTGTCGAGTTCGTCGGCCAGGTGCCCGAGTGAGTCGGCCACGGCCGTGTTGAGGATCGTCTGGGGCCAGTAGATGGGGGCAGACGAACCCACCGCGCGGAACTCGAACTTGTTGCCCGTGAAGGCGAACGGCGAGGTCCGGTTGCGGTCCGTGGCGTCGCGCGGCAGGGCCGGCAGCGAGTCGACGCCGAGGTCGAGATGGCCGCCCTTTGTCGATGTCGACGCGGCGCCCTGCTCGATCTGCTCGATGACGTCCACGAGCTGGCTGCCAAGGAAGATCGACATGATCGCCGGCGGCGCCTCGTTGGCGCCGAGGCGGTGGTCATTGCCCGCATCGGCGATGCTGGCCCGAAGCAGGTCAGCGTGGACGTTGACGCCCCGGACCACGGCCAACAGAAACGCGAGGAACTGCGCGTTGGCATGCGGGTCGTGGCCCGGGTCGAGCAGGTTCTCGCCCTCGTCGGTGGCCATGGACCAGTTGTTGTGCTTGCCCGAGCCGTTGATGCCGGCGAACGGCTTCTCGTGGATCAACAGCATCAGGCCGTGCTGCTGGGCGAGCCTGCGCATCATGGCCATCACGACCATGTTGTGGTCCGAGCCGACCGAAGTCGCCTCGTAGACCGGCGCCATCTCGAACTGGGCCGGGGCCACCTCGTTGTGGCGGGTCTTGGCCGGGATGCCCAGGCGCCAGAGCTCACGGTCGAGATCCATCATGAACGCGAGGATCCGCTCGCGGATGGGGCCGAAATACTGGTCCTCCAGTTCCTGGCCCTTGGGCGACGGGGCGCCGAAGAGCGTGCGACCCGTGAGCAGGAGGTCCGGGCGCTGCGAGGCGAGCCGCCGATCGACCAGGAAGTACTCCTGCTCGGGCCCGATGCTGGTCTGGACGCGGCTGGCGGTGGTGTTGCCGAACCAGCGCAGGACGCGCAGGGCCTGCCTGCCGAGGGCATCCTGCGAGCGCAGCAGCGGAATCTTGTGGTCCAGCGCCTCGCCCGTGAAGGACACATACGCCGTCGGGATGGTGAGCGTGACGCCGTTGGGCTCGACCTGCAGGAAGATGGGCGAGGTGACGTCCCAGGCCGTGTAGCCGCGCGCCTCGAACGTGGCGCGGATGCCGCCCGACGGGAACGACGAGGCGTCCGGCTCACCCTGGAGCAGGTTCTTCCCGGAGAACTCGGCGATCGTCGCAGCCTCGCCCACCGGGGTCAGGAACGAGTCGTGCTTCTCGGCCGTGGAGCCCGTCATCGGCACGAACCAGTGGGTGTAGTGCGTGGCGCCGTGGCGCATCGCCCATTCCTTCACGCCGTGGGCGACGGCATCGACGATCGCGGGGTCGAAGGGCTCCAGGCCGTCGATCGTGCGGCGGAGCTTGCGGAAGATGGGCTTGGCGAGGTACTGGCGCTGGGCGGCCTCGCCGAAGACGTACGAGCCGTAGATCTCGGCGCCGGCCTGCTCAAGGTAGTTCTGCGTCTGCGCAACCCGGTGGTTCGCGATGGCGGTGATCGTGCTCTCGCGGGCGGTCATGGCTCCTCCGTGGGGAGATGCGGGCGCGCCCGGCCGGCCGGCGACGGCGCCCGACGACGTCGGGTGCGTAGCCTGGGCAGAGGTGGCCGTGGTCGACGGGCGATCGAGCAGGGTGGTCATCGCTAGAAAGCCTCCAGGTAGCGGTCCAGCTCCCATTGGGATACGTGCAGTCGGAATTCGTTCCACTCGGCGCGCTTGGCTTCGACGAAGTGGCCGTACACGTGCTCGCCGAGCGCGTCGCGGACAACGGTGTCCCGCTCGAGCTCGTCGAGCGCCTCGCCGAGCGAGCCCGGCATCTCGCGGATCCCCATCTCGGCGATCCGGGCCGCGTCGATCTCGAACAGGCTCTCCTCCACGGGCGCCCCGAGCTCCAGCCCCCGCTCCATGCCGTCGAGGCCGGCCGCGATCAGAACCGCGAACGCGAGGTACGTGTTGGAGGACGGATCGGGACAGCGAACCTCGGCGCGGGTGCCCTCGGTGGACTTGCCGGGCGAGACCTTGGGCACGCGGATCAGCGCCGAGCGATTGGTCCGGCCCCAGGTGAGGTAGGTCGGCGCCTCGTAGCCGGGCGTGAGGCGCTTGTAGGAGTTCACCGTCGGCGCGAGGATCGCGCTCATCCCGCGGGCATGGGCGAGGATCCCGGCCATGAACGCCCGGGCAGTCTCGGACAGCCCGTAGAGGTTGGCCGTCGAGGCGAACGCATTGACCTGGCTCTCGATGGAGAACAGGCTCAGGTGGGTGTGCATGCCGGAGCCGTTGATGCCGAAGATGGGCTTGGGCATGAACGTGGCGTGGAGGCCGTGCCGCTGGGCGATCGCCTTGAGGGCGAACTTGAAGGTGATCGCGTTGTCCGCCGTCCGCAGGGCGTCCGAATACTCGAAGTCGATCTCGTGCTGGCCTGCCGCGACCTCGTGGTGGGCGGCCTCCACCTTGATTCCGAACGCCTCGAGGGCGTCGACCATGTCCTGGCGGACCTCCTGGGCAAGGTCTGTCGAGAAATCGAAGTAGCCGGCCTGGTCGTGCGGCAGCGGGCCCAGCTTGCCGTGCTCATCGCGCCGGAAGAGGAAGAATTCCAGTTCCGGACCGGTGTTGACGATGTAGCCCAGCCTGCGCGCGCGCTCCACCTGGCTGCGCAGGACGCCGCGCGGATCGCCAACGAAGGGCTCGCCACGGGGCGTGAAGACGTCGCAGATGACGCGCGCGGTGCCACGCGGGCCCGAACCCTTCTGCCAGGGGATCTCGGCGAAGGTGCTCATGTCGGGCACCAGGTACTGGTCGCTCTCGGCGATCCGGGTGAAGCCCTCGATCGAGGAGCCGTCGAACCAGGTGCCGTGCCGGACGGATCCCTCCAGTTGGTGGATCGGGATCGTGACGGCCTTGACGTGGCCGATGATGTCCGTGAACTGGAGCTGGACGAAACGGATCCCGCTCTCGCTGGCGCGCTCGACCGCCTCGATGCCGTCGATTGACGCCGCCAGTGCCACTCGCTTGCCTCCGCCTATTGTGCCGATCGCACGAACTGAGCAGCGTTAGCGGCGTCAGCTCGTCGATGAACGAAGGATAGACGAGAGGACGGGCGGATTCCCGCGCGGTCCTATGCCTGATCGTCGTCGAATTGCACAAGTCTGGCGGCGATCGCCAGCGCGAGCCGGAGATCCCGGTCGGACAGGCGCCAGCCGGAAAGCGTTTCGATGCGTCGCACGCGATACGCGAGCGTGTTGCGATGAATGCCGAGGTGGTCGGCGGCCTCCTGCAGCCCCGGCAATTCGAGGACGGCTCGGAGCGTAACCAGCCGTTCCCGCCGCGCGTCAGCCCCGCCGCCGAGGATGGGCGCGAGCAGGGCCCCGGCATGACGCCGCCCGTCCGGCAGCGAGCGCAGCGTGGCCAGCAGCCGGTACGCGGGCAGGCGGTCGGCGGATGCCACCGGGGGCGGCTCCGCCAACGCATCGACCGTCTCGAGGGTCGTGCGCGCCTCCGCCTCCGCGACTGGCCGGCCGGATGGATCCGCAAAGGGTCGCGAGACCGCGACGCTGCGGCCCAGGAGCTCCGCCACCCGTCGTGCCACGCCGTCCTCGGCATCGGGCGAACCGCTGCCTGCGCCCGGGAGGGCGATCACGGCGCGCAGCTCGAGGCTCTCTGCGTCGCCGCGCAGGAGAAGTTGTCGGCGCGGCGCCAGGCGGCCGACCTGGAGGCGCGTGGCCTCGCGCTCGTCAAGTGGGCCCATCTGGCGCGCTACGAGGACGACCCACGGCGGCCCGTCGGCGGGCAGCGCATCGCGGCGGGACGCGTCACCGGCCCGCCGAACCGCGGCCGTTCGGGCAAGCTCCAGCGCGAGCAGCCGGCCGAT
>VGPE01000073.1 GCA_016875645.1 Chloroflexota bacterium | reverse complement strand
GTCGGCCCGTCCCCGCCTCGCGTCGGCAGCTGCGCGCTCGGCGGCGCGCCCGACGATCACCGACTGGTCCTGCTCGAGCACCCGCAGCCGGATCTGCTGGATCTCGTCGCGCAGCGCGGCCGCCCGTTCGAACTCGAGCTGGCGGGCTGCGGCCTTCATGTCGGCCTCCATCTGGCTCACCAGCTTCTCGATCGCCGCGGTGTTCTGCTGGGCGATGGCGCGCTCGGCGACCTCCTGGCGTTCCGAGGTGTAGACGACGGTCGTCTCGGCCACCGCGCGGAGGCGCTCGTTGATGTCGCGAATGCCCTTGATGATCGTGGCCGGCTGGATGCCGTGCTCGCGGTTGTAGGCCTGCTGGACGGCGCGGCGGCGGTTCGTCTCGTCGATCGCCGCCCGCATCGACTCGGTCATGGCGTCCGCGTACATCACCACTTCGCCGCCGACGTTGCGTGCCGCCCGCCCGATCATCTGGATCAGCGACCAGGCGCTGCGCAGGAAGCCCTCCTTGTCTGCGTCGAGGATCGCGACGAGCGTCACCTCCGGCAGGTCGATGCCCTCGCGCAGGAGATTGATGCCCACGATCACGTCGTAGACGCCAAGGCGGAGGTCACGCAGGATCTGCACCCGCTCGAGCGTGTCGACCTCGGAGTGGAGGTACTGGACCTTGACGCCGAGCTCGCGCAGGTAGTCGGTCAGGTCCTCGGCCATCTTCTTGGTGAGCGTGGTGACGATCGCCCGCTCGCCGTGCTCGACACGTCCGCGGATCTGCTCGAGCAGGTCGTCGATCTGGCCCTCGGTCGGCTTGACGGTGATCTGCGGATCGACGATGCCGGTGGGCCGGATCAGCTGCTCCGCGATCTGCTGGCTGCGCTCCAGCTCGTACGGACCGGGCGTCGCGCTCATGTAGATCGACTGGTGGACGCTGGCCTCGAACTCCTCGAACGTGAGCGGCCGGTTGTCGAGCGCCGACGGCAGCCGGAAGCCGAAGTCGACCAGGATCTCCTTGCGCGTCCGGTCGTTCTTGTACATGCCGACCACCTGGGGGATCGACATGTGGCTCTCGTCCACCACGAGCAGCCAGTCCGGCGGGAAGTAGTCGAGCAGCGTCCACGGCCGGCTGCCGGCCTCACGCCGCGCGAGGTGCCGCGAGTAGTTCTCGACCCCGGAGCAGTAGCCGAGCTCGCGCATCATCTCGAGGTCGAACGTGGTGCGCTGGCGCAACCGCGCCGCCTCGAGCACGCGGCCCTCGGCCTCCAATTGGCCGACCCGCAGCTCCATCTCGGCCTCGATGTCGATGAGTGCGGCGCCCATCTTGTCGGCCGGCGTCACGAAGTGGGTGGCGGGGTAGACACTCATCTCTCGCCGCTCGGCGATCAGCTCGCCGGTGAGCGGGTCCACCTCGGTGATCCGCTCCACCTCGTCGCCGAAGAACTCGATGCGGAAGACGCGATCCTCCGACGCCGGCTGGACCTCGAGCGTGTCGCCCCGGACGCGGAAGCGGGCTCGCATCAACTGCGCGTCGTTGCGCTGGTATTGCAGGTCGACGAGGTGGCGAAGCACCGCGTCGCGCCGGTACTGCGCGCCCTGTCGCAGCCGGAGGACCGTGGCCCCGTAGTCCACCGGCGCACCCAGGCCGTAGATGCACGACACGCTGGCCACGATGATCACGTCCCGTCGCTCGAACAGCGCGTGGGTGGCGGCGTGGCGCAGCTTGTCGATCTCGTCGTTCCGCGACGAGTCCTTCTCAATGTACGTGTCCGAGCGCGGGAGATACGCCTCCGGCTGGTAGTAGTCGAAGTAGCTGACGAAGTACTCGACCGCGTTGTCCGGGAAGAACTCGCGGAACTCGCTGTAGAGCTGCGCGGCCAGGGTCTTGTTATGGGCGAGGACCAGCGTCGGCCGCTGGTGCTTCTCGATCACCCAGGCCAGCGTGGCGGTCTTGCCGGTCCCCGTCGCACCCAGCAGCGTCTGGTGCTGAAGGCCCCGCGCGAGGCCGTCGGCGAGCTTCTCGATCGCCTGTGGCTGGTCGCCCGTGGGCTGGAAGTCGGCGACCATTCTGAAGTCCGGCATCAGGTGCAGGATAGCACCGCCGACCCGATTTCGAACACGTGTTCAGTTATCGGACCCCTGTCGGACCCCCGCCAGGAGTGCCGTGGCGCACGCGCACCACCGTGTCCGGGACCGCACCCCACCGGACCCACCCGCAGGTGGACAGACCACCCCGCGTGCGGCACGAACGGGCGGTGCGAGACGGGACGAACGCGCCATTCCGCTCCGTGGCGAGCCTTCGGAGACTGGAAGCATCCATCCTGATGCGAGATGGAGGTCCCGCGCCGACCATGGAAGCAGCCAGCGCCAGTGACGGCGACCGAGGCCCGAACTCCCGCGGCCGGTCGCGTGCGCACGCGCGAACGGGCGGCCAGGCCGTGGTCGAATTCGCCCTGCTGGTCCCGATGCTGCTGGCGATGGTCGCGCTCGGGCTGGACGCGGGACGCATGTTCTTCTCGTGGATCGAGGTCGTGAATGGGGCGCGCGAGGGCGCCGCATTCGCCGCCGGCAACCCGACCGATACGGCCGGGATCAGCACGCGCGTCAGCCAGGAAGCGAACGTCCGGGCCCAGGGCGGCGAGGGCGGCTTCGTCGTCACGACCGTCTGCCGGACGCCCGGCGGAGCGAGCATCAGCTGCGCCTCGGCGGCCGGCGGAGATGGGACCGGCAACACCGTGACGGTGACCGTCAGCCGGACGTTCGGGTTCATCACGCCCGTCGTCTCGAACGTGCTCGGGAGCTCCTTCGCCGTCCGCGGCTCGGCGACGGCGGCCGTGTTCGGGCTCCTGCCCTACGGCGGCGAGAACCAGCCCAACGAGTGCAACGATCCGCGGAAGGCGCAGTTCACGGTGAGCTCCGCAAACCTGACCGTCACGCTGGACGCCACGGCGTCTGCTCCGAACAGCGGACGCTGCGCCATCTCCTCCTATGAGTGGGATATGGGCGATGGCGCGGATCCCTTCCCGCCGGTCGTCGGCATGCAGACGACCTACACGTATGCGGCGCCGGGTACGTACACGATCACGCTGGTCACCCGGAATCCCGGGGGATCGGAGACCGCGACCCAGAACGTCAGCGTGCCAGCCGCGCCGCCGACAGCATCTCCGAGCCCCTCCCCCACGCCCACGCCCACGCCGGTTCCGACGCCGCCGCCCGACCCTGCGTGCACGATGGTGGCCATGTTCTCCTGCACCGAGCAGGGCAATTCCAACAAGTACAACTTCTACGGGGCCTACACAGGGCAGCCCGCGCCGAACACCTGGTACTGGACATACGGCGACGGCGACGTGGGCTGGGGCCAGGCGCCATCCCGTCACACGTTCTCCGGCAGCGGCCCCTACACCGTCACCCTCACCATCACGAACGGATCGTGCTCGGCGAGCACCAGTCAGTCGCTCGTCCCGTGATTCGAGTTCGACGACGGCGCCGCCACCTCCCCGCCGCAGCGCCACTTCGGGAACGGGCGAGGGGACAGGCGTTGCTCGAGTTCGCGCTCGTGCTGCCGATCTTCATGATCGCCTTCTTCGGCCTCATCGACGGCGCGCGCCTCGTCTTTCTCAACAGCGCGCTCTCCCAGGCCGCGCGCGAAGCCGCCCGCACGGGGGCCGTCCAGGCATCGTGGATCGCGTCGAGCGACGCCGCCTGCGGGACCGGCGGAGGACCGACCTGCCCGGCCACGTTCGATGCCTTCCGGACCAACGTGCTGGCGGCCGCCAACCGGATGATGACCCCCTTCGCGGACCTGCAAAGCCAGGGCCTTCACCTCAGTTGCGCCACCACGGCTCCCGGTGGCGCGTGGACGGGCCAGTCCTGCACGGCCCGCTCGTCCGGATCGGTCGTGAGCGTCCGAGTGGTCCAGACATTCCAGACGCTGACTCCGGTCCTCAGCCAGCTCGTTGGCAACGTGACCCTGAGCGGCGCGGCCTCGATGGTCGTCAACTAGGAGGGCGGGAAGGTGTCCAGGGTTCCGCATAGGGCATCCGGCCAGGCGATCGTGGTGATGGCGGCGGCGATCGGTGTCCTCGTCATGGCCGCCGGGCTTGCAGTCGATGGCGGCTATGCCCTCGTCCAGCGCCGCGAAGCTCAGAACACTGCTGACTTCGCCGCGCTCGCCGGCGCCCGGATCGTTGCGATCTGGATCGCCGACAACCACGAGGACGGGACGGACGCGAACGTGCAGGCCGCCATCACTGCCTCGGTGGCAACCAACGGCGGGGCGCCGATCACGTTCGGCAGCACGAGCGGGCCCGTCTATGTGTCCGCGAGCGGCTCCGTCCTCGGGTACGTCGGGAGCGGGTCGATCCCGTCGTTCTCGGTGGGAGTCAGGGTCACGGTTTCCCGACCGTGGACCCCGTTCCTGCTGAGCGTGATCGGCGCCAACACCTGGACTGCCGGCGCCAGCGCAACGGCACGCGGCGGCTACTACGCGGCGCGGATCCCGGGCGCCGTATTCCCGGCCGGCATCGCCGAGGCCTTCTTCAACAACCGCCAGCCGTGCTCCGGGCCGATCAACACCAGCGACGAGGACGACCCCTGCTATCCGCGCCAATTGACACCGGGCACACTCAACGTGCCGGGCGGCTTCGGCTGGCTCAAGTTCGGGTGCGACGGGTACGGCCTGGGCCAGGACCCGCCCGCCAACGCCGGGGGCTGTGACCCCAACAAACCGTTCCTCCAGGACCAGATCGGCCCGCCGGGCAAGTCGTATGGGTGCTGCGACCTCGTTGGCCAGCCCGGCAGCCTCGACCGGATCGGAAGCCTGCCGGGCAACAAGGCCTCGGCCGACTGCTCGTACTGGATCACGGCCGGCACGACCCTGCCGGTTCCCGTCTGGGACTACGCGGGCGGGACCGGGAACAACGCCTGGTACCACATTGTCGGCTATACGGGCTTCCAGGTCACCGACTGCAATGGCGGTAAGGACATCAAGGGTGTCTGGCGCCAGCCGTTCTACCTGGGTCCGACCACGACCACGCCCGGATTCGCCGGGGCTCCCCTGGCCGTCCAGCTCGTCAACTGAGCCCGGCCCTCTCCCGACCCCACCGAACGGCGAGTTCGACCGGGACCAACGAGGCATGCCCGTCGGCTCCATGGTCGCCCCACGATCAACCGGCCGTACCGAACGACTGAAGCCCGGACCTGGAGCAACCGCCCGATGCAAGTCGCCCGCAAGAAGAAGCCACAACCCGTCAGCGCCGAGTTCGACCTCGGCCCGTCCATCGCCGAAACGCGGACCCGCAGCCGCAAGCTGATCGTGGCCGGCCTGGTGCTCGCGGTCGCCAGCGGACTGGGCTCGTTCGTGTTCCTGTCGCGCGCCCAGCAGCAGGCATCGTCATCGGCAGCGCCCACCGTCCCGGTGGTCGTGGCAAGCCGCACGATCACCGCCCGGACTCCGATCTCGGCCGACGATCTGCAGCTGCGCAATGTCCCGATGGACGCCACGAACGCACAGGGCACCTTTCAGTCGCCCGATCAGATCGTCGGGAGGATCTCGAGCGTCGCGATCCTCCAGGGCCAGCTGGTGACGTCCAACCTGTTCGCGTTCAGCGCCGAGACGGGCGCGGTCTCGATCATCGGGCCCGAGGAGTCGTTCGGGCCGGACTCCCCCGCGTGGCGTGCCGTGTCGCTCGCGGTGCCCGACGATCGGGCCGTCGGCGGCATCCTCGACGCGGGCCAGCACGTCGATGTCATGGTCACCACCACCATCCTCGTCCCCAACGAGGTGCTCGAGGAAGGCCAGTTCTACGGCGACAAGGCGACCAAAGTGACGTACCAGGACGTCCCGATCCTCACCAAGAAAGGCTCGTTCTACGTCATCAAGGTGACCGAGGAGGTCGCCGAGGAGATCGCCCATATGCAGGCATCCGGCGTGGCGTCGTTCACGCTCGCCCTGCGCCCGGAGGTCGACAACCGTCTCGTCGATGCGTCGCTTCTCGGGCAGACGACGCACAGGATCATCCAGCGCTACGGCCTCTCGGTCCCGCAGGTGTACCCGCGGGCGGGCCAGCCGATCAACGCCGGACCTCCGATCACCGCGCCGACGCCGCCGCCCGCGATCCTGGCAGCTGCCACGCCAGCGCCGAGTCCGCAGACCGCGACCACGCCCTAGACGCCGGCGCCCGCAGCCCGGTGGCGGGCGAGCGCCGAGGTCAACGCCGCGGCCACCAGGTTCGCGGTGGCCTCGCGCGGCCCGTCCGTCTCGATGATCCGCGTCGCGGCCGGCGCCAGGCGTGCGCTGAGACCGGCCTGCGCCGCCATGCGTCGCTCCGCGTCCTCGCGCGCCAGGCCCCGCGCGATCAGCCGATCGCGCTGGCGCACCGGGTCGCACGTGATCAGCCATACCTCGTCGCACAGCGGGGCATAGCCCGACTCGATCAGCTTGATCGCCTCGAGCGCGACGAACTGCACGCCGCCCTCGGCGGCGGCCAGTGCCGCCATGATCCTCGGCCGCACGGCCGGATGGACGATGCGTTCCAGGGCCGCGAGCGCGCCCGGGTCCCGAAAGACGATCGCGGCCAGCGCGGCGCGGTCCAAGGTGCCGTCAGCGGCGCGCACCGCATCGCCGAAGAGCGCCAGCACGGCGTCGTGCGCCGGTTCGCCCGGCCGTGTGACCTCGCGCGCCAGGGCGTCTGCATCGACCACCGCACCACCCCAGGCACGAAGCCAGCCCGCGATGGTGGACTTGCCGCAGCCGATGGGCCCCGTCAACCCGATCCGCAGCGGTCGCGACCGGACGGCGGCTGCCACGGCATCCGCTTCTCCGCGGGGGCTCACGGCGCGCGCTCCTCGATCTCCAGCCAGGCCGTCTCCGCCACCTGGAGGGCCTGCTCCACGTCTGCCAGCTCGCTCGAGATCCGCCGCAGCTCCACGAAGTTCGCGCCCACATTCGGGTCGGCCATCGCGAGCTCGAGGTGGCTGCGGCGCAGGCCGAGCCGCGTGAGGTCGGCCTCAACGGCGGCCTTCTGCCGGCGGTATGCCTCCTTCGAGAGTTTCGTCAGCACAGCGGTCCGGCGCGGCGGCGTGCGAACCGCGGCCTCCGGCGCAGCGGCAGCGCGCGTCAGTGCCCGGCCGCCACCCTTCGTGACGGCAGCGGCGCCCCTGGTCCCGGCAGGCGAAGTCGCCGGCGCCCTCGCCGACCCGATCCGGAGCCGTGCCGCCTCGGCCTCCGCAGCTTCGGCGACGGTCCAGCCCTGGGCCACGGCCGCCCGCCACTCGCGGTAGCCGCTGTCGAACGGGACCGCGAGGCCGGCGTCGACGACCCACAGGCGCCCGACCAGCGTCTCGAGCAGGCGCCGGTCATGGCTCACGACGAGCACGGTGGCCGGGACGTCGCGGATGAAGGCCTCGATCGCTTCGCGCGCCGGGATGTCCAGGTGGTTGGTCGGCTCGTCGAGCAGCAGCAGGTTCGCCGGAGTGATCCCCAGCAGCGCCAGTTCGAGGCGGGAGCGCTCGCCGCCCGACAGCGCCCGCACCTCCTTGTCAACGTCGTCGCCCCGGAACAGGAACCGCGCGAGGTAGCTTCGCGCCTCGCCCTGCGTGACGGGCATCGCGGCGAGCAGCGCGTCCAGGACCGTCGTGCCCGGAATGGCGCCAGCGCGCAACTGGGCGAGGTACCCGATCTGCACCCCCTGCCCAAAGGTCAGCGTCCCGTCGAGCGCAGCGAGTTCGCCCGCAACCGTCCGCAGCAGCGTCGTCTTGCCGGCGCCGTTGGGTCCGACGATGCCGATCCGCTCGCCCCGCTGGGCGACCAGCCAGGGTGCCCGTGCGACCGGGATGGCGCCGCTGTCGCGCGCGTAGCCGACGACCAGGTCTTCCAGCTTCACCACGACCTGCCCCGAGCGCGCCGGGCCGCCGGCGGCGGTCGGAGCCATTCCCGCGGCCGGAAGTCGCAGGCGGCGGGTGGCCTTCGGCGTCTCGGTCCGCTCGCCCTGGAGTCGCTCGAGGCGCGCCTCGTGCTCATGCATCTTGGAGAACTTGCGCTGGCTGCGATAACCCTGGATCAGCTCTTTCTCGCGTGCGATCTGGCCCGCCTGCGTATCGGCGTCCTTCGCGGCGCGCTCGTCGCGCTCCTGGCGCTGCCGATGGTAGGCGCCGTAGTTGCCACGGAACGTCGTGAGCCGCCGGTCGCGCAACTCCCAGATCCGCTCCACGGTGGCATCGAGGAAGGCCCGGTCGTGGGAGGCGACCAGCAGGGCACCCGACCGCCGTCGCAGGTGCTCCTCCAGCCACTCCAGGGCGCCGATGTCGAGGTGGTTGGTCGGCTCGTCGAGGAGCAGCAGGGCCGGGTTGGAGATCACCAGCCGCGCGAGCGCCGCGCGGGTCTGCTCGCCGCCCGAGAGCGAGACCGGCGGCCGGCGGATCTCGTCGGCGGCGAAGCCGAGGCCCGAGAGTGCCTCGTCCACTCGGAGGTCAAGCGTGTAGCCGCCGAGGGCTTCGAACTCGTGCTGCAGATCGGCGTAGGCCGGCGCAGTCACGTGCCCCGCCCGTTCCATCTCACGCAGGGCCACTTCCATCCGCTCGAGGTCGGCCGCGCCATGGCGGACCGCTGTGCGCACATCCGGCGCGCCCATGAACCGTTCGTCGAGGTGCGCCTCCTGGGCGAGCAGCCCGACTCGCAGCGCCCGGCGGCGCTGGACCTCGCCGGCGTCGGGCTCGTCGACCCCGGCCACGATCCGCAGCAGCGTCGTCTTGCCAGCGCCGTTGGGCCCCACGAGGCCCACGCGATCGCCGACCGCGATGGAGGCGTCGAGGCGGTCGAGGATGACGAAGCTGCCGATCTCGCGCGTGACGCCGGCGAGGCGGACGATGGACATCAGGCGCTGCCCTCGGCCGAGCCCGACCCCGTCGCACGCGCCTCCGCGCGCCGGGTCGCTGCCGCCCGTCGTGTTGCCTCACTTCGAGCCCGCCGTCGGGCGGCGGCCTGTTCGGCGGGCGTGAGACCCACAGCCCCTTCCCCGACCGGCAACTCCGTCCAGCGCCGGCCACGTCGGCGAGGACCCGCCGCGCCACGGGCCGACGCGAGGATCTTCGCCACCGCGGGTCGCTCCCCCACCGGCAGCCGCTGGCACCACGAGCAGAAATGGGTGGAGCGCATGCCGAGCACGATCCTCCGGATCGGTCGCCGACAGCGCGGGCAGGCCTCGCCGGCGCGCTGGTAGACCTGGAGGCGCTCCTGCATCGAGCCGTCCCCCTCGGGCGCGGTGTAGTCGTCGATCGAGGATCCGCGATACGCCACCGCCTCCACGAGGATCGCCCGCAGCGCGTCGTACAGGCGGCGCAGGTCGTCGCGCCGGAGGGACGCGGCTGAACGGAGGGGATGGAGTCGCGCCCGCCACAGCGCCTCGTCGGCGTAGATGTTCCCGATCCCAGCCAGGAACGTCTGGTCGGTCAGGAGCGTCTTGATCCGTGCCCGGCGGCCGGCGATGTGCTCGCGGAAGCGCGCCCGGGTGAAGGCGGGATCCAGCGGCTCCGGTCCCAGCTCGAAGACGTCGCCGGCGCCCAGTTCACGGGCCGCTGCGCCGCCCGCGAGCGCGGCGCGCGGGTACGCCCCGACCCGCCCGAACTTGCGGATATCCCGGAACCGCAACTCCCGACCGTCGGCGAGCTCCAGCGCCAGGTGGACGAACCTGTCCGGCGCGGCCGCGGCCGGCACCACGAACAGCTGGCCCGTCATCTTGAGGTGGATGGCGATCACGGTCTCGCCCGACAGCTCGAGGAGTACGAGCTTTGCCCGCCGGCCCGTGCCCTCGATCGTGCGACCGACGACGGAACGCGTGAACGCGTCGACGTCCTCACCGCGCACGGTTCGCGGCCAGTCGCAGCGAACCGCGGTGATCCGGGCACCAACCACGAGGCCGCGCAGATCGCGCGCGACGGTCTCGACCTCGGGCAACTCGGGCATCGGGCGTGGACGCCGTTACGCGACAGAGCTCGCGGCCGACAGCTCCGCGGGCGCTTCGTCCGCTTCGGCCAGAGCGGCATCGTGGCGGGTGAGCGGCGTCATCGCCTCCCAGTCATCGCCGACCTTCACGTCCACGGTGAGCGGAACGTTCAGCGGAAGTGCCGTTTCCATGGCCTCGCGCACGAGGTCAGCCAGCGGCTCCACCTCGTCCCGTGGCGTCTCGAACAGCAGTTCGTCGTGGACGGAGAGCAGCAGCCGCGCGTGCAGGCCGGCCGCGCGCAGCCGCTGATCCACCCGGATCATCGCGATCTTCACGATGTCCGCGGCCGTGCCCTGGATCGGCATGTTGATCGCCATCCGCTCCCCCGCCCCTCGAAGCGCGGCGTTGCGCGCCTGGAGCTCGGGAATGGCCCGCCGCCGCCCCAGCAGCGTTGTCACGAAGCCTTGTTCCCGCGCCCGCTCCTTGATCGCGATCATGTAGTAGCTGATGCCCGAGTAGCTCGCGAAATAGCTGTTGATGAACTCCTGGGCCGCCTGGCGCGAGATGCCCGCCCGCGACGAGAGCCCGAAGTCGCTCATTCCGTAGGCCAGCCCGAAATTGACCATCTTGGCCATCGAGCGCTCGTCTGCGGTCACCTCCGCTGGCGGCTTGCCGAGCACCCGGGCCGCCGTCGCCCGGTGGATGTCCTCGCCCCTGGCGAACGCCTCGCGCAGGTGCTCGTCACCGGACACGTGGGCGAGGATCCGGAGTTCGATCTGGCTGTAGTCGGCGGCGAGCAGCGTCAGCGACGGCTTGCCCGCGACGAACGCCCGCCGGATCCGCCGACCCAGCTCGGTCCGGATCGGGATGTTCTGCAGGTTCGGGTCCGACGACGACAGGCGCCCTGTCGATGCCACCGACTGGTGGAACGTCGTGTGCAGGCGCCCGTCAAAGGGCGAGATCAGCGTCGGCAGCGCCTCGACGTACGTCGAGCGCAGTTTCGTGTAGATCCGCCAGTCCAGGAGCTTGCCGATCGCCGGGTGCGCGGCCCGGAGCTCCTCGAGCACCGTCGCGTCCGTGGAGTAGCCGGTCTTCGTGCGCCGGCCCTTCGGCAGCTTGAGCTCGTAGAACAGCACCTGTTCAAGCTGCTTGGGGCTCCCCAGGTTGAACTCGTGGCCGACATCGGTCCAGATCTCGCGCTCGAGGCGCGCGATCGTCTCGCCGAACTCGCGGTTCAGCACGCCGAGGGCGTCCTGGTCCAGCGCAACGCCCACCGCCTCCATCCGCGCGAGCACCGGAACGAGCGGCAGCTCGACCTCG
>VGPE01000072.1 GCA_016875645.1 Chloroflexota bacterium | reverse complement strand
CCGGGATCGGTGGCGACACCGATGGCCAGGGCGGCCGCGAGTGCACGCCCCACGGGATCGACTCGGTGGTCGACTATCACAAGGTCGCCGGCATCCTCCGGGCGCGTGGTTGGTTCGAAGCCGACGTCGAGAACATCATGTGGCGCAACTGGGTGCGGCTCTTCAATCGGACGCTGCCGGCGCGCTGACGGACCCGTCGCCGCACCGTGACGCGTGTGCTCGTGGAGGTCGCGCGCGCCGGAAGGGCCGGCGTGTCCGGCCAGGCCCCCCGGCGTGTCCGGCCAGGCCTTCCGGCCTTGCGGCCCGACGTGTGCTCGTGGTGGGCGCGCTGAGCGTGATCGGATGCGGTAAGCCCGCGTCGAGCCGATCGGGCGTGGTCCCGGACCACCCGTCCGTGCGCCCTGCGCTGCCGCAATCCGCGTGCCCGACCACCAGCAGCACACGCCGGGGATGACTCGTCGAAGGGCTGCTGGGAGCTGACCGCGACCTACCGGGGCCACTCGCTCACACCGGCCGTGCTCGATTCGTTCGCCTCGTGCACCATCACGTCATGACCTATGACCAGGCCGCCTGGCACGAGGATGCCGCGCGGAACGCGGGCCAGCCCGCCGAGCGCGCGTTTGCCCACGCGACGCTGTACCGCACCTGGCTCCGTCGCCGAGACCTGCTCGCCCAGGAGTGGCCGGCCGCCGGCGCCACCGAGGCGCTGACGGCCAACGAGATGACCGAAGAAGGTCGCGCCTTCACCGACGCCTACTACGGGCGCTACCTCGACGATTACGCGGTCGTATTCGGCGACCTGCCCGCCTACGCCGTGGAGGCCGACGAGGACGCCTTCGACCGGATTGCCCGCGTCATCGATCGGCGCTTCGCCGAGTGGGACTACGCCGGCCGCCCCGAACTGCCGCCCGACGACGAGCCGGCCGAGGAGCTTGCGCGCCTCCTCGACGCCTCCGAGGTCCCGCCCGGGTTGACCGAGGCAGCCGTGCTCGGGATGTCGCCCGAGCAGGTGATCGAGGCGCTCCAGCAGATGCTCCGGCAACGGCGATCCGGTTGACCAGGTGTGCCGCCGGTCTCAGATGGGCCGATCGATCGGGACCGAGGTGCTCGCGACGCACGCGGAGCAGAGGCCGAACAGCTCGAGTCGGTGATCATCCACCCGGAACCCGGTCTGGCGAACGACGTCGCGCACGAGTCTGCGCAGCCCGGCATCCGCGACCTCCGCGGTGCGGCCACAGCGCGAACAGATGACATGGTGGTGGTGTGACGGTTCGCAGGCGATGTAGGCGTGCTTGCCGCTCGGCAGGTCGAGTCGTTCAACCTGGCCCAGCTCCGAGAGCACCTCCAGCGTCCGGAAGACCGTCGCACGGCCGATTCCCGTGCGCTGTGCGCGAGCTGCCGCAAAGAGCTCCGCCGCCGAGAAGTGCCGTGGCTGGTCGACGATCAGCTGGACCACTGCGCGCCGCGCGTCCGTCAGCCGGTAGCCGGCGCGATCGAGCGCTGTGAGGAGCGGAGCACTGTCGACCATCGGGGCCGAGGGTAGCAGGTGGCCGGCGGCGGACCTCGGTTCGGATGCGCCGAGCCCACCAAGCTAGGAGCCCGGGGACTGGTGGGCTGAGCCGAGCGTCGACGGGGCGAACGTCGCCCGCCTCAGGAGCTGGCCTACCCAATCGATCAGGGCATGGCCCAACCAGCGGCGCGAGGTCGGGGCCGGGCTCGCGTTCGCGTGCCGAGCGTCCTCGCGGCGTTGCCTGTGCATGTCGTCGACGATGACATGCAGTGAATGGATGTCGTACATCTTGGCCCCCAGCCGGTCAGTGGTTGGATCCGTCTCAGACGGTGACGACGATGGCGACGGCCATCTGAAGAACATGCAGATCGCGGCGGCTCAGCACCCAGTCAGGGCTGGTCGGGTCGAACAGGCGGCGGGCTTCGGGCCCATCGGAACGCAACCACGATGCCATCTCAGGTTCGACCAACCAGGCAAGGACCCAGGAAAGAAACGCGCGTTCCACGTCCGCCAGTGGCGCAACACGCTCCCAGGTCACCGCGATCGGGGCGACGTCACGCACGGGGAGCGACCGGGCGAGCGCGTACAGCCGACGGCCGAGATGGATGTCGATCGGCGGTCCCCACGCTCCCTCGCGGTGGGCTTCGAACTCGGCCGCCCGGATCCGCCGCTCGAGATCGGGATCGATCGGCAGAAACATCGATCGCTCCGCATCACCCGAAACAACCACGACTCGGCCACCGGGTCGGACGACCCGTGCGAGTTCGGCCAGGCCGGCAAGCGGGTCCTCGAGATACCCGAGCACGCTCGAGCACCACGCCGCATCAAACGTGCCGTCCTCGAAGGGGAGGTGACCGAGCTCTCCCTGCCACAGGTCGATCCGGCCGCCGCGCGCTCCGATCGGAGCGAGTGCCCTTGCGGCATATGCAAGGGCGTCGAGGTCAGGATCGATCCCGGTGACGAGTCCACCGGGCCGTACCCGATCGGCCAGCCAACCCGTGATCCGACCGCTGCCACAGCCTGCGTCGAGCACGACGCTGCCGGGGTGAAGTCCCAGCTGATCGATCAGTGCCTCGAGCTCCGGTCGCCAGGCATCGGCCGCGCGATCGAGACTGACGAAGCCCTCCTCAACGGGGCCAGTTGCGGGAGGCACCGGAGGGGATGTCGAGCTGTTCGCCACGTCGGATCCCCCGGGAGGCCCTGAACGTCGCGGGGCGATCGCGGGCGCGAGCTCGATCATGGGTCAGGTGCGCTTCAGCAGCGGCAGGCCGGTCTTCGCCTCGACCACGGTGTAGCCGGCCGGCACCGCGTCGATCGCGCTCGGGCCGGCGGTCCTGCTGAAGTAGTGAAGGACGCGGGTCTGCCCGTTGGCCAGGGCCGCGTTCCTCCGGTGCAGCACATACGTCTGCCCACGGCTGTTGGTGTACGCGAAGCTCATGGCACGACTCCTGAGTGATACGTTGTCTCACTATGACGTTGAGATCGTAGGGGCCGCGATTCCGGCTGTCAAGCGCACGCAGGGGCGCTGCGTTTCAGCCTGCTCAACGCGTTGAGTACGCGAACGTCGGGTCGGCCGACGCCGACTGACGGCTCGAAGTGTGGGCCTCTAGACCTCGGCGCTTAATGAGCCGGTATATCACTATTGTTTCCGCCGGTTCAGCCGGGCTGGATGCCCGGTCGCGCCGTTCTCGCGCCGTGCTCCTGCTCGCTCTGGCGTCGGTGATGTCGGCCTGCGGCTCCGGCTCCGGCGCAGATACGGCCGACAAGCTGCAGATCGCGGTCAGCATCCCGATCCTCGCCGACGTTGTTCGGGGAGTCGCCGCTGAATCGGCCACGGTGTGGTCCGTGGTTCCCGCTACACGCGATGTCCACACCTACGAGGCCCGACCGTCCGATATCGCTCGCCTGGCTTCGGCCGACCTCTACATCGAGATAAGCGCCAACCTCGAACGTTTCACCGAAGCTGGCGCGTGGCGGCGCGCTCTCGACGAAGCGAAGACCCGGCGCCTCGTCCTCGCCGGACGGCTCGAATTGATCGCCGTTGATCGAGTGATCGACCACGGCGACCACGTCCACGATCTGCGTGGGGGCGACCCGCACGTCTGGCTCGATCCGGCCTATGTGCGCCAGATCGTAGCGATCGTCCGAGACGAACTCGCGCTCCTCGATCCGGAACACAAGCTTCAGTTCGCCGATCGCGCGGATCGCTACCTGGCCGAACTGACAGACCTCGAGGAGGAGCTGGACGCCGGCATCGCACAGATCCCTGCGTCCGATCGACGCCTCGTGGTGTTCCACGACGCCTACACATATTTCGCGCGGCGCTACAAGTTCGAAGTCATCGGCCTCGTGATCCGAAGCCCAGGTGCAGAGCCTTCGGCGCTGGAGATTGCCGAACTCGTCGATGTCATCAAGCAAGCGAACGTGCGAGTCGTGTTCCGCGAGCCGCAATTCAAAGCACGCGTGCTCGACCAGCTTGCGGCAGATCTTGACCTGCGGGTCGGTGAGCTCATGACGGACACCTTTACGGACGAAGTTGGAACCTACCTGGAGCTGATGCGGTTCAACATGCGCAGCCTGGTCGTTCATCTGACGACCACTGCGTCGTGAACAACCATGACGTCAGGCAACCATGCATGACGTTTTGCAACGATGGAGAGGGAACAACAATGCGCACGCGATTCGCAGCACTCGTAGGGATGTTGCTCCTAGCACTCATGACGGTCGGATGCTCCAGTGCGGGGACCCAACCCGCGACGCCGTCCGCGACCGGCACTGCACCAAGCGCGAGCCCGCCTCCCACGGCCCCGCCGACGCCGACACCCCCGCCGACCGCTTCGCCCTCGACCTCCGCGCCAAGCGCCGGTCTCGGCGCACAGCTGCTGGTCGCTGATCCGGCAGCCAAGGCGATCTACGTCTACAGCAGTCCTGACTTCAAGCTGCTTGCAACCATCGAAGGGGTGTCTCTGTCGGAGCATGCCGGCTGAATTGCGCTCCCGGACGGGCGCGTCTTCTTGACTGACGGCGACACCCACGAGCTCGTGGTGCTCGACCTCGCCGGCACGACCCCGAAGATCGACGCGCGCGTCAAGCTGGCTGGACCGGCGACCCACATCGCTATCTCGCCCGCCTACGACTATGTGGCCGTGAGCAGCGGCGAAGGCAAGAACTTCACGCTGGTCGACCTCGCGACGATGGCGACAACCGTCGTTCCACTGATCACGGGTGAGCCGGGGATCATGCTGGCGGGCAGCCCCCTTGCGGTCTACCACCGCAACGATGAGCCGGCGATCGTCGAGGTGTTTCGCGTCGCGGACATCGTGGCGGGAAGGCTCGAGCCGGCCCAGCAGGTCGCGATCGGGCCGGCGGGACATGGCGAGGTCGCGGTCCACGGTCTCAATCGGGTGATGGTTGCCACGGACGAAGGCGTGGACCTGCTCGACGTCATTGGCGGCGGGGTGCGCTACGACCGGCAGCTGCCGTGGAACACCGTCGACCGACAGGGCGGGCGCGGCTACTACGCACGCCTTGGATCCGACGGCGTGCGCGCCTTCTCCTACCTGCGAATCGTCGCCGATCCCGATAAGGACGAATCCTGGGAGACCTGGGAGCTGTGGGACAACGACTCGTACATCGCGAACGCCCAGACGGGCGAAGTACGCCGCACCGAGCTCGGCAAGGGCCTGGTCTATCGGATGGGTCTCGGGGCGAACCGCGCGCTGTACTCGCGAATCCACCCGGACGGCGACGAGGCCATCGTCCTTGACACGGACGTCACCTCGCCGACATTCGGGTCCGTTCTGTCCCGCATCCCGCTCCCGTCCCTCACCCGCGGGCCGGTGGCAGGCGTCGAGCCATGGTCCTCGGAGAGCCGGCGCGTGACGATCATGCCCGACGATTCGCTGGGATTCGTGACGGCGGGCGGGGATTCCAAGGTCGTCGTGATCGACATCTCCTCAGGTGCGATTCGCACGACGCTCACGACGCCGACGCCGCTGGCCGGCGGCGGTTACCTCCTGGCAGTCGGGCCAGGAATGGATGCGACCGACACCATCGGTCGCTGGATCTCAGTCCCTGCCGACGGGGACATCTCGGGACTTCGCAGCGGCCGCCTCCTCCGCGGCCGCTGCGGATCCCACGTTGGCGTCCTCGATCGGGCGCGTCGCGGAGTTGTGCCTGCTGGCAAGGGATCACGCCCACGCCGGCAGAATCCGTTCGTGCCACGAAACGGCCCCAGCGCGACCGATCCGAAGGCCCCGATCATGTCCGCGCAAGGCGCTCCAGGAACCGGCCGAAGAACCGGATGTACGCCAGGTACTCGTCGAGGACGACGTTCTCGTTCGGCGCGTGGAGGTTGGAGCGGGCATTGGTGACGGCGCCCGCGAACAGCGTCGGGGTCCCCAGTTCGTCGCGGAACACGCGCGACGCCGAGTAGGCCGGCATCAGCGGATAGACCACCGGATCGCGGCCCTCCGCGTCGCGGGCAGCGGCGATCGCGGCGGCGACGGCCGGCAGGGACGCGTCTGTCCGGTCGGGAGCGACCGACGCGAGCACCTCGACGGCGACATCCGAAAAGCCGTGCGCCGAGAGATGGCGTCGCAGCAGGTCAACCGCCACGTTCGGGTCCAGGCCGGGCACCAGCCGGATATCGAGTCGCGCCCGCGCGTCGCCCGGGACGACAAGACCCCAGGACGGATCGCCGGAGTTGACGGCACAGATGGCGACAAACGGCTCCAGCAGGTGGTGCCGCAGCAGGTCGATGCCGGCCAGGCCGGGCGTCAGGGCGCCGATGCCGAGCGCTGTCCGGGCCTGCTCGTCGGACCACGGGATCGCGCGCAGCAGCGCCTCGTCCGCCGCCGAGGGCGGCGGCACCACGTCGGCGATGCCATCGACGAGCAGCCGGCCATCGGGACCGACGGCCGACACGACCGCGCGCATCAGTCGGTCGCTCGCCGAGGGCAGGAGGCCCCCGAGGCTCGACGCCAGCGGGATCGGGCGCAGTCGCACCGCCAGTTCCACCGACACGAACCCGCGGCAGCCGAGGTTGATCGTCACGTTGCCGATCTCGTCCCGGCCGGTGCCCTCCGACAGGCAGACGTCCGCCTGGAGCCGGGACCGATTGACCCGCAGGATCCCGGCCAGGCCCGGCGACCCGATCTCGTGCTCGCCCTCCACGATCCAGCGGACCCGCACCGGCAGCGATCCCATCGTTGCCTGCCACGTCTCGATGGCGTGGATCCGCGCCAGCAGTTCGCCCTTGTCGTCGGCGATGCCCCGGCCGAAGAGCGCGCCGTCGCGGAGCGTCGGCTCCCATGGCGGCGAGGGCCAGGCAGCCGCGTCGCCGGGCGGTTGCACGTCGTAGTGGTCGTAGAGCAGCAGCGTGCGCCCGGCCTCGCCCGCCTCCGGGACGGCTTCGGCGATCACGGCCGGGTGGCGCGCCGGCGACTCGACGATGGACGCCCGCGCCCCGGCCCGCTCCAAAGTCGCGGCGACGAGGGGCGCCATCGCGCCGATCCCTTCTCCGGTCGCGGACACGCTCGGCCGGCGCCCGTACGCGATCAGTTCCTCGAAGAAGCGCCCCGCATGCGCGCCGACGTACCGGTCGAAGCGTCCGAAGTCCGACACGAGCCCCCCTTCCGGCCGCCACAATAGCCGAGCCCCGGGCCCGCGCTCACCACCGGCGGCCCGGCGGGCACAACGAGGAAACCGATGAAGCGAGTCTTCGCCCACCAGGGCCGCGCCATCGTCCGTGACGTCCCCGAGCCCGAGCTGCGCCCGGGCGAAGTGCTGGTCCAGACGTCGTATTCGGCGATCAGCGCGGGCACGGAGTCGTGGATCATCCGCTCCAGCGCCGCGCCCGACTGGACCACACATGAGTACCCGGATCCCCGCAACCCGGGTCCGCAGTACCGCGACCCGGGGGTGCCGTACCGCGGGCCGCAGCCACGCTCGCAGGCGCTCGAATGGTCCTCGATCGGCTATTCGAACGCCGGCCGCGTGATCGCCGTCTCGCCGGAGGTCGCGGACATCAAGGTCGGTGACCGGGTCGCCTGCTCCGGCAGCCAGTGTGCGTGGCACGCCGAGAAAGTGGCGGTGCCGCGCAACCTGATCGCCCCCGTTCCGGACAACGTCCGACTGGACCAGGCCGCGTTCGTCACCCTCGGCGCGATCTCGATGGAGGCGCTCCGCCGCACGCAGACCCACTTCGGCGAGGTGGTCGTCGTCTACGGCCTCGGCCTGCTCGGCCTCCTCGCGACCCAGATGGCGCGCTACGCCGGCATCCGGACGATCGGCATCGACACCAACCCGGTGCGCCTGGAGCAGGCCCTGCGGATGGGCGCCTCGGTCGCGATCGACCCGACGAAGGACGACCCGACGACGGCCGTCCACGACTTCACGCGCGGCTTCGGCGCCGACGGCGTGATCCTGGGCGTGGTCACCGAATCGTCCGAGCCCCTCAACCTCTCTTTCGAGCTGTGCCGCTACAAGGGCACCGTGGTCGGCCTGGGCCTGTTCGGGATGGACATCACGCGCTCGCGGATGTTCGAGAACGACGTGACCTTCGTCGGATCGCGCGCCTACGGCCCGGGGCGCTACGACCCGGTCTACGAAGAGGGCAACGTGGACATGCCGATTGGCTGGGTCCGCTGGACGGAGAACCGCAACGCGACGGAGTTCCTGCGCGAGATATCGATCGGCGCCGTGACCGTGGACGAGCTGGCGCCGGTGAAGATCCCGATTGCCGACGCGCCGTCGGCATACGAGATGCTGATGTCGCCCGGGCGCCCCCCGACGGTGGTGCTGGACTACGGCACCGAATGACGATCGCCCGTGGCCGGCGCCCGATCGAATGGGCCGACACCTTCCGGATCGAGTGGCCGAGCCAGCCGGCGCTCTCGCCGGATGGGACCCGGCTCGCCTTCGTCCTGTCTCGCCTGGACGAGGCCGCGGACGCGATCGCGAGCCGTGTCGCCTGGCAGCCGGTCGACGCGGGCGGCGACCCGCAACCGTGTGGCGACGTTCCCGGCCGGAACCCGCGCTGGCTGCCCGATGGCCGGCGCGTCCTCTTCACGTCCGGTGGACGGATTCACCTCTTCGATGTTGAGATCCGATTGCTGTCAGCCGTCCCCGGCCTGCCGAAAGGGGCCACCTCGCCGGCGGTCACGCCGGACGGGCGATCGATCGTGATCGTGGTGCCCGACCAGGGGACGGGCCGTACACACCTGTGGCGGATGGGCCTCGACGGAACCGGCCTCACGCGGCTGACCGACGGCGACGGTGACGACGACCAGCCGCGGGTCTCGCCGGACGGCCGGACCGTGGCCTTCCGCTCCACGCGCGACGTCGACGATCCCCTGAGCCAGCGCAACGGGATCTGGACGGTGCCGATCGCCGGCGGCGAGCCGCGGCAGGTCGCCCGGCCCGACGGCCCGGTGCGCGTCCACGCCTGGTCGCCTGACGGACGCCGGATCGCGTGGATCGGCCATCGTCGCGGGGAGCGACAGGGCCTCAACTTCGAGCTGTGGGTGACCGAGGTCGGCGGGGACGGCGGCGCGCCCGCCGCGCCGCGCCAGCTGGCGGCCGACCTCGACCGGACGATCGGGCTGACCGTCCGCGCCGACCCGCCGGGCCCCTTCCTGCCGTCGGACCTCGCCTGGGACCCCGCGGGCCAGGGCTGTTACGTCACGTATCCCGAGCACGGCACGAGCCGGGTCGCCCACATCGCCCTGACCGAGGACGTGACACCGCTTGCCGTCGGACCACGGGCAGTGCACGGATTCGGCGTTGCGGCGTCATCAGGCCGCGTCGCCGTCGTCTTCTCCCCGCCCGACGATCCCGGCCAGGTCTCCGTGCTGGATCCGCTGGAGGGCGGTGAGAGCGAGCGGGTCGTCACCGACCTCAACGCCGCGTGGCGGGCCGAGGTGGCGATGGGCCCCCTGGAGCGGTTCGACCTCGCGGCACCTGACGGTCACCCCCTTGAGGCCTGGCTCCTGCACCCGGCCTCGCGCCCGGCCACGCAGCGGCTGCCGCTGATCCTGCACATCCACGGCGGCCCGCACTGGCCGCTGGGTGAGCGGTTCTGCTACGACATGCGGCGCCTGGCCGAGCGGGGCTACCGCATCCTCTTCATGAATTCGCGCGGCAGCCAGGGCTACGGCGAGGCCTACGCGCTCGCCAACCGCGCGGACTGGGGCGGCATCGACGCGCGCGACCTGCTGGCCGCGGTGGACGTTGCCGCCCGACGGCCGGACGTGGATCCCGACCGCGTCGGCGTCATGGGCGAGAGCTACGGCGGGTTCATGACCCTGTGGCTGATCGGCACGACGCAGCGGTTCCGGGCGGCGGTGGCCCAGAGCAACATCAGCGACTTCCGGAGCATGGTGTTCACCACCGACGCGCCGATCGCCATGGCCGACGAGCTCGGCGGCATGCCCTGGGAGCAGCCCACCCTGTACGAGGAGCGCTCGCCGATCGGCTACGTCGCGCAGATGACGACGCCGGTCCTGCTGGTCCACTCCGATGAGGACACCGGCTGTCCGATCGACCAGAGCGAGATGCTCCACACCGCGCTGAAGTTGCTGGGCCGCGAGACGGAGCTCGTCCGACTGCCCGGCGAAGGCCACCTCATCAACCTCGTCGGCCGGCCGACGAATCGGTGGGCGCGGGTCGAGGCAATGGATCGGTGGTTTGAGACATATCTGGGGGCGGTCGCCCCCCGTACAGGAGGGAACTGAGCGTGGCGATCAAGGTCTTCCAGGTCGACCCCTCCCCGGACCAGGAGTTCTCGTTCGAGACCGAGGCGATCGCCCGGGCGGGCGGCGAACTCATCGTCGGCAGCGCGACGACCGAGCAGGACGTGCTCGACCAGGCGGGCGACGCCGAGATCCTCTGGGTCAGCTGGCTCTCGATCGTGCCGCGCCGGGTCCTCGAGCAGCTGCCGGACGTGCGGCTCGTGATGCGCTGGGGCGTCGGCTACGACCAGATCCCGGTCGCCGACTGCACCGAGCTGGGCATCGCGGTCGCGAACGCCCCCGCGTACGGCACCGACGACGTGGCCGAGCAGGCGATTGCGCTCCTCGTCGCCACCGCCCGCCAGGTGCCCTGGTACCACAACCAGATGGTCGCCGGCGGCTGGGGCCTTCGCCTGGATCGCCCGATCCACCGGATGAAGGGCCGCACGCTGGGCGTGATCGGCGTCGGGCGCATCGGGAGCGCGGCGGCGCGCCGCGGCATCGGCCTCGGCATGCGGGTCATCGGCTACGACAAGTACCGCCCGGCAGACGAACTGCGCGAGATGGGCGTTGAGCCGGTCGGCCTGGACGAGGTGCTCCGCGAGTCCGACTACGTGACGCTCCACACCCCGCTCAACGCCGAGACCCGGGGCATGATCGGCGAGGGCGAGCTGGCCAAGCTCAAGCCCACCGCGATCCTCGTGAACACGAGTCGCGGCCCGGTGATCGACCAGGCGGCGCTCATCGACGTGATGCGGTCGCGCCGGATCGCGGCGGCCGCCCTGGACGTGTTCGAGAACGAGCCCCTGGACCCGCACCACGAGCTGCGGCACATGGACAACGTGATCGTCACGCCGCACATGGCCGGCTACTCCGTGGAGGCCTCGGCCGACCTGCGGGCCGACATGTGCAACACGGTCGCGGAGTGGATCCGCGACTCCTGGTCGCCGCGGGTCCTCAACCCCGAGGTCCGCAGCCGCCTCCGACCGCGCCGGGCCGGCTGAGGGTCCACGCTCCGGCGAGCCTTGCGAGGAACGCCCCTGACGGGGCTGCCCGCCCCGAACCC
>VGPE01000071.1 GCA_016875645.1 Chloroflexota bacterium | reverse complement strand
CCGGCAGGGATGGCGCTGCCGCACCCGCCTCGCCCGACCGTCCCCGCAGCCGGCGTCCGGAGTCCCGCGCAGCTCGGCCGCCTGGTTGCCACGGCGCCCGCGGTCGGGGTGTTCATGCCGCATGGCGACGTCGCGGTGGGCAGCCGCGTGCGGGCCGGCGATCGGCTCGGCATCGTCGACATGCTGGGCGTGCCCCAGGACGTGGTCGCCCCGTCGGACGGCGTGCTGGCGGCAAGCCTCGTGGAGCCCGGCGAAGGGGTGGAGTACGGCCAGGAGTTGCTGGTCATCGAGGCGTCTTCGTGATCGGCAAGATCCTGATCGCCAATCGCGGCGAGATCGCGCTGCGGATCCTGCGCGCGTGTCGCACCCTCGACATCCCGGCGGTCGTCGCGTATAGCAAAGCCGACCGCGACAGTCTGCCCGTGCGCCTCGCAGACGAGGCGGTCTGCATCGGGCCCGCCGACGCGCGGCGCAGCTACCTCTCGGCCCCCGCCGTCATCTCGGCCGCGATCGTCACCGGCTGTGACGCCATCCACCCGGGTTATGGCTTCCTCTCGGAGCACCAGGGGTTCGCCGAGGTCGTCCGGGCGCACGACCTCACGTTCATCGGTCCCCCACCCGAAGTACTCGAGCGGTTCGGGTCCAAGGAGGCCACGCGCCGGCTGCTCGGCGCGTTCGGCCTGCCCACGATTCCGGGCTCCCTCGGCATGCTGCGTGACCTGGCCCACGCGCTCGAGGAGGCGGATCGGATCGACTACCCGGTCCTCATCAAACCCTCGGCCGGTGGCGGCGGCAAGGGCATGCGGATGGTCCGCTCACCACGCGAGCTCGAGAGCGCGCTCGAGATCTGCCGCTCCGAGGCGCGCTCCGCCTTCAACGACGATTCGCTCTACCTCGAGAAGTGGATCGAGGACAACCGCCATGTCGAGGTGCAGATCGCGGTCGATCGATTCGGGCATGGCGTCCACATGGGCGAACGCGACTGCTCGGTCCAGCGGCGGCACCAGAAGATCATCGAGGAGGGCCCGACGCCGGCCCTCTCGCCCGCCGCCCGCGCGGACCTCTGTCAGCGCGCCATCCGCGCCGCGGTCGGCGCCGGCTACGAGAACCTGGGCACCCTGGAGTTTCTCGTCGACCAGGACGGGAACTTCTACTTCATCGAGATCAACTGCCGGATCCAGGTGGAGCACCCCGTCACCGAGATGCTGACCGGAATCGACATGGTCGCCGCCCAGATCCGCATCGCCGCCGGGGAGCCGCTCGGCTTCAACCAGGCCGACATCCGGTTCGATGGCCATGCCATCGAGTTCCGGATCAACGCCGAGGACGCCGCGAATGACTTCCGGCCGGGCGCCGGCATGGTCGAGACCTACCTTGCCCCGGGCGGCCCGTGGGTCCGGATGGACTCGCACCTGTTCCCGGGCTACGAGGTGCCGCCCTATTACGACTCATTGCTGGGCAAACTCATCGTCTGGGGCCCGGACCGCGGGACCGCCATCGCGCGGGCGCGAACCGCGCTCGACGAACTCGTCGTCGACGGCCTTGTGACCAACGTGCCGATCCACCGCGCGCTGCTCGACAACCCGGCCTTCCTCGAGGGCCACATGACCACCAACCTGCTCGACCGGCTCGGCAGCGGGGCCTTCCTGGCCGCGGCTGCCCGCCGCTGACCCAGCCAGAACGGAGCACCTGTGACCGATCCCGCCGCCCAGCCGCCGCCCGGTTCGGTCCCTGCTCGCGTCCTGCACACGACGCGCGAGATCGAGGCGCTGATCCCGCACCGCTGGCCCTTCCTGCTCGTCGACCGGATCGTGGAGTACGACGCCGCGGCCAGGCGGATCGTGGGCCTCAAGGCCGTGACGGCGACCGAGTGGTTCTTCGGGGGCCATTTCCCGGGGCTGCCGGTGATGCCCGGCGTGCTGCAGGTGGAGGCCCTCGCCCAGACGATGGCCGTCTACGTCGCGAAGCAGCCGGGCTTCGGTGACCGGATCGGCCTCTTTGCCGGCATCGACGAGTGCCGTTTCAAGCGGGTCGTGGCGCCCGGCGACACGCTGCGACTCGAGGTGGTCATGGAGAAGCTGGGTTCGCGGTTCGGTCGCGGGCGGGCCGCGGCCACCGTCGACGGCGAGATCGCCTGCTCAGCCACGCTGAGCTTCATCATCCCCAACGAAGGCGTCCTCCGATGACTCGACTCGCGGTGCTCTCCGACGTGCATGGCAACGCGGTCGCGCTCGACGCGGTGCGCAAGGCGCTGAAGCGGGCCGCCCCCGACCGGATCCTGGTCGCGGGCGACCACGTGCTCAACGGGCCCGATCCCATCGCCGCGGTGGACGCCCTGCGCGAGATGGAGGCGGCCGGGGCGTTCGTGATCCAGGGCAACACCGACATCGCGGTGGCCGACCTTGACTTCGCGGCCGCCTTCCCGTGGTTGACCGACGGCGTCGGCGAGCAGATCCGGGTGGCGGCCGAGTGGGCCCACGACCAGCTGGGCGAGGAGCGCCTCGACTGGCTCCGCCGGCTCCCGTCCGAACGCCGCCTGCGGTCCGATGAGACCCTGGTGCTGGTCTGCCACGCGTCGCCGGGCTCGCAGACCGCCGGATTCGACCGCGCGCTGGAGCCATCGGTCGTGGTCGAGCGCGTCTCGCGCACGGACGCCCGGGTCGTCGCCTGCGGCCACACCCATGTGCCCGAGGTCCGCGACTTCGGGTACCGGGTGATCGTCAACGACGGCAGCGCCGGGTACGTCTTCGACGGCGACCCGACCGCATCGTGGGCGCTGATCGACATCGCCGGCGAGAACGTGACGGCGGAGATCAAGCGCGAATCCTTCGACCTGCTCGCCGTGAGCAACGCGCTCACGGCCCGCGGCCTGCCGGGCGACGTCTATCGCGCCGCCACGGTCCGGACCGGGAAGATGGTGCGGTGAACCGGGCTTCGCCGCGCGTCGTCGCGACCGGCCTCGGCCTGCTCACGCCGCTGGGGCTCACGGTCGAGGAGACCTGGCGCAACATGGTCGCCGGCCGCTCGGGCATCCGCCGGATCGAGCGGTTCGACCCCAGTCGCCTGACCTCGCAGATCGCGGGCGAGGTCCGCGGCTTTGACGCGTCGCACGTGCTCGATCGAAAGGACGTCCGGCGCACGGACCGCTACATCCAGTTCGGCCTGGTCGCCGCGCGCGAGGCCATGGACATGGCCCGCCTGCCGGAGCGCCTCGAGGGCGCCGAGGCCGAGGCGACGGGCGTGATCCTGGGGACCGGCCTCGGTGGCATCGATACGATCTTCGACAACATCATCACGTTCGCGACACGCGGCCCCGATCGCCTCAGCCCGTTCCTGATTCCGATGGGCATCGGCAACGTGGGCGCGGGGCAGATCGCCATCAACTTCGGGCCGCTGGGGCCCAACTTCGCGACCGTGTCCGCGTGCGCCTCGAGCGGCCACGCGGTCGGGGAGGCCTACGAGATCATCCGCCGCGGCGACGCCGATATGATCATCGCCGGCGGCACGGAGGCCGGGATCCACGAGGGGCTTGTCGGCGGGTTCGCCGCCATGCGGGCGCTCTCCACTCGCAACGACGAACCGGAGCGCGCGTCGCGCCCGTTCGACCGTGATCGCGACGGATTCGTCATCTCCGAGGGTGCCGGGGTGCTGGTCCTCGAGTCGTTGCCGCATGCGGAGAAGCGCGGCGCCCCGATCCTGGCCGAGGTGCTCGGCTACGGCGCGACGGCGGATGCGTCGCACATCACGCTGCCCGCCCCCGGCGGTGCGGGCGCGGTCCGTGCGGCCCGTCGCGCGATGCAGAAGGCGGCCATCGATCCGTCCGAGATCGACCATGTCAACGCGCACGCCACGTCCACCCCGGAAGGCGACCGCGCGGAACTGCAGGCGATTCGGACGCTCTTCGGCGATCGCGCCTCCCAGATTTCGGTCTCCGCGAACAAGAGCCAGATCGGCCACACGCTCGGCGCCGCAGGCGGGATCGCGGCCGCCCTGACGATCCTGGCGCTGCGTGACGGCTGCGTGCCGCCCACTGTCAACCTGGAGCATGTCGACGAAGCCGGCACGGGCCTCGACCTCACCCCGCAGGTTGCCCGCAGCCGCCCGCTGCAGACCGCCCTCACCAACGCCTTCGGCTTCGGCGGCCAGAACACGGCCCTCATCTTCCGGCGGTGGGACGCGTGACGCAGCGCGACGCGGACCCGGAGGGGGACGAGCTGCTTGCACTCGTCGACCGGCTGGGCCGACTGATCGAGGGGAGTGAGCTGGCCGAGCTCGAGGTCGAGGCGGACGGGACCCGCGTGCTCCTGCGGCGGTCCGCCGGCTCGGTCTCGATGGCCGTCGCCTCGGACCTGGCTGCGGCCGCCCCCGTGGCGACCGAACGCGGCGCGGGTTCCGGGCCGCAGGCCGATGCCGCGCCGGATGCCGCGCCGCCGGCGTCGGGGCCGGCGGTCGTGGCCGTGATCTCGCCGCTCACCGGGATCTTCTACGCGTCGCCCGCGCCGGGCTCGGCGCCCTACGTCCGGGCTGGTGGCGAGGTCGCAGTCGGCCAGGTGATCGGGCTGGTCGAGGCGATGAAGCTGTTCAATGAGATCAAGTCCAACGTCGCGGGGCGGGTGGTGCGGGTCGTGGCCGAGACCGGCGCGCTCGTCAAGGCCAAGCAGGCGCTGATCGAGGTGGAGCCGCTGTGAGTGACGCCGACGGGCGGCCGCGGATCGGGCCGCGGGCGCACATCACGGGCTGGGGGGCGTATGCCCCGCCCGGCGTGCTGACCAACGCCGACATCGAGCACCTCGTCGATACGTCGGACGAGTGGATCGTGTCCCGGACCGGGATCCGCGAGCGACGCGTGGCCGGGCCGCACGAGACGACCGCCTCGATGGGTGCGATCGCCGGCCGCCGCGCCATTGCCGTGGCGGGCCTCGACCCCGACGAGATCGACGTCATCCTGCTCGCGACCCTGACGCCCGACTACTGGATGCCCTCCACGGCGGCACTGGTGAAGGAGGCGATCGGCAACACCAGGGCGGCGGCGATGGACGTGGCGGCGGCCTGCTCTGGGTTCGTGTTCGCTTACTCCACCGCGCAGGCCTACATCGCCGCCGGGATGGCGAAGCACGTGTTGGTGATCGGCTCCGAGGCGCTGACGCGGTTCCTCGACTACACCGACCGCAGCACCTGCATCCTCTTCGGCGACGGTGCCGGCGCGGTGGTCCTGTCGGCGTCCGAGGCGCCCGGGGGCACCATGGCCACCGAGCTCACGACCGAGCCCGCCGGCGCCTACATGATCTGGATCCCGGCCGGCGGGGCAAAGGCGCCGCCTTCGCCCGGGACCATCGCGCGCCACGAGCACTTCCTGCGCATGGAGGGCAAGGAGACCTACCGCTTCGCAACCAAGACGATGGCCACGACGGCACTCGCCTCCATCGAGCGGGCCGGGCTCCGCCCCGAGGACGTCGACCTGTTCATCCCGCACCAGGCCAACATCCGGATCATCGAGGCAGTGGCCAAAGGCCTCGGGCTGCCCATGGAGCGGATGTTCGTCAACCTGGACCGCTACGGGAACACGTCAGCCGCGTCGGTGCCCATTGCGCTGGCCGAGGCGGTCGACTCGGGTCGCGTGAAGATCAGCGATCGCGTCGTCATGGTGGCCTTCGGGGCCGGGTTCACGTCCGGCGCCGTGACCGTCGAGTGGACGGCCGACCCGGCGAACGGCCGGCGTGCCGCCGACGCGCAGCCACGCGACATCCACATCCGCCAGCCGCTCGACTGGAACTCGGTGGACCCGATCCAGCCGGCGCTGGCCGCGGTCCTCGCGGCACCGGGCCCGATCAGTGTCCCGCTCGACGACGTCGTTTCCGGCGAGCCTGAACACGCCGATCGCAATGGCGCCGGGGCGCCCGTCGCGCCGCTCGCGGGGAGGGGCGACGCATGATCGATCTTTCGGGGAAGTCCGCCGTGGTCACCGGCGGCTCGCGCGGCATCGGCCGGGCGATCGTCCTGCGTTTCGCCGAGCAGGGCGCCGACGTCGCGTTCAGCTACCGCGGGAACGAGGCGGCCGCGCTCGACACCGTCGGCGAAGTGGAGCGGCTGGGCCGCCGCGGCCTTGCACACCAGGCCGACGTCACCGACCCAGCGGCCGCCGAGGGCCTGATCGCCGCGGCGCTGGCGGCCTTCGGCAAGGTCGACATCCTGGTCAACAACGCCGGCATCACCCGCGACGACCTGATCATGCGCATGAGCATCGACGCGTGGCGGGATGTCCTGGAGACCAACCTCTTCGGTGCCTTCTACGCGATCAAGGCCGTGATGCGCCCGATGCTCAAGGCGCGCAGCGGGCGGATCATCAACATCACCAGCGTCTCGGGCCAGGCCGGCAACGCGGGGCAGGCGAACTACTCGTCGGCCAAGGCCGGCCTGATCGGCCTCACCAGGGCCACGGCACGCGAGGTCGCCTCGCGCGGGATCACGGCCAACGCCGTGGCACCGGGCTTCGTCCTGACCGAGCTGACCGAGACCCTGCCCGAGCCCATCCAGGCGAACATCCGCTCGGCCACCCCGCTCGGTCGCTTCGGCACCGCCGACGAGGTCGCCGCCGCCGTCGCGTTCCTTGCGTCCGACGAGGCCTCGTACATCACCGGCCACGTGCTCGCAGTGGACGGCGGCCTGGTCATGATGTAGGGAGCTGCCAGGGAGCGGGACGAACGTCCTGCTGCGTTCCCGGGCCGCGCTGCGAGACGCTGGGACGGGAGAGGGAACCAGGCCCCGTCGTCGCGCCCCTGGGATCGTCCAGTCGTCGGTCTGCGCGTCCGGCGACTCACGTCGAGGTCACTGTGGTGCCCAGTCATCGCTTCGCCGCCGGATCACCGTGAACGAACCTGGCCGCGTCCGAATCCGCCGGTGCGCGTTGGCCACACCCGTTTCGCTGTGGCAGACTGAGCAGTGGTCATACACCGGCACGCGTCGGTCAGCAGTGCGGATCTCGTTGCTCCTCGGGCGCGGTCCGGGCTGCCGGCGGCGCCGCACGAGAGGTTCGGAGGACGCGTGAACAACGCGGGCTGGGACGAGCCAGAGCTCGTCCGGCGCTGCAAGGAAGGGCAGGAGGCGGCCTACGCCGAGCTGGTGCGCCGTCACCGGCCGCGGCTCTACTCGCTCGCCGTCCGCCTGACCGGCCACCCGAGACCGCCGAGGACGTGGTCCAGGAAGCCTTCATGGCAGCGTTCCGAACGATCGAGCGCTTCGAGCCTCGCCCGTCCCTGTCCGTGTGGCTCAACACGATCCTGATCCGCGGCGCCGGGCGGGCGGCCGAGCGCAGCGAGGCCCGATCCGGCGCGTCACTGGACGCCATGCTCGACGGCGATCCCCGGCTCCTCGATGAGCTGGGGGCGGCCCATGTCGCCCCCGAGCACGATCCGGCCGCCGCGGCCGAGGCTGCCGAGCTGCGTACTGCCCTGGCTGACGCCATCGACCGGCTGCCGTTTCGTTACCGGGCGGCGGTCGTCACGCGATTCGTGCTGGGCATGGACTATGCCGAAGCTGCCGCGTCGCTCGATACCGGACTCAACACGTACAAGAGCCACCTCCTTCGGGGCACCCGGATGCTGCGCGAGGCACTGTCCGGCCAGCGCGGGATCGAGGCCGAGAAGCGGGAGGAGCCGGCAGTCCGCCACGACACGCGAGCCTCGGCCATGGATCGCGGGTCGGCGGCCGCCACCGCCCTTTCGGCGGCCGGCGCGGGTGGCCGTCCGGGGCTGCAACGCGAGGAGCGCCCCGGGCGCTGACCTGCCTCTCGCGCGAACTTCCGAGGTCGCTGCAACTGTTCTGGCCGTCCCGGCCTTGTATTGACTGTGAGCCCCATGGGTCGCCCGCAGTCCGATCATGCCGCCCGCAGGCTGATCAACGCGTACCTGCTCGACGAGCTTGACGCGGCGAACGCCCGTCGGCTGGCCGAGCACGTCCGCGATTGCCCGGGCTGCGCCGCCGAACTCGGCGGAACGACGCGACTCATCGAGCTCCTCCGGACCCTTCCGGAGCCGCAGCCGTCGGCGGATCTCGACGCGCGGATCCTCAGTGCGGCGCTCGCCGATCGGCGGCTGCGCGCTGACCGCCGCCCCTGGTACGCGGGACTGCCGCGCCAGGTGTTCCGCGGCGCGATGCGCACGACCGGGACGCTCCTGGCGACCGTCATCGCGGTGGCATTGATCGGGGCGGCGTTCGTTTTCGCCGCTTCCACGTTCATTCTGCCGCTGCCGACTTCTCCGGATGACACTGCGCGTGCTACATTCCCGCCCGTGGCGACGCCGACGTTCGCGCCGACTGAGCCAGGAGACAGCGCCGTGCCCACGGTGGTGCCCACCTCGGGAACCCCGGTGACACCGGCGCCTGTACTTGTTTCGCCGACGCCTCGGCCCGCCCAGGTCGCGACGCCCGCTCCGGTCCCAACCGGAACGCCCGTCCCGACCCTGCCGCCCACAGAGGGTCCAACCGCATCGCCAGTCATCATCGCAACGCCGGAGGCGACCGTCTCGCCTGAGCCGAGCGCCACGCCCGAGACACAGCCGGGCGACGGGACGGGTGGCTCGCCGCTCTTCGTCCAGCCGATCGTCCACGCGGACAACGGAGGTCCCGTTGCCGGGCTCGCGGTCACGCTGGAGATCCGTCCCCAGGACAACGAGGTGGGCGGAACGCTCACCTGTACGAGCGGGCACCACCGTCGTGACCAACGGCGCGGGCAATGCGGTGTTCAGCGGCTGTGAGATCGATCGGGCTCAGCAGGACTACCGTCTGCGGGCCTCGGCGCCGCACGCCGACGCACCACGCAGCGCCCGGTTCGACGTCACCGTGGGCCCGGCGCACCACCTGGCATTCGGCGCCTACCCGGCCGATCCCACGCCGGCCACGCTGACGCCGCAGCCGTCCGTCCGCGTCGTTGACGAGGGCGGCAACCTCGTCGCCTCGGCGACGAACACGATCACGCTCTCGATCGATCAGAACGCCGGGACGTTCTCCTGCACCCTCGGCCCAGCCCGCGTCGCGCTCGGCGGCGTCGCCTCGTTCGCCGGGTGCCAGCAGACAACCGCGGGCGTGGACTACAACCTCACTGCGATCACGACCGGGCTGGCTGACAACGATGTCACCGGGCCGGACTTCGATGTCGCCTCGGCGCCCACGAAGCTGCTTCTGTGCTGGGGCGCGACGACGGGCGCCTGCAACCGGACACCTCCGGTGAACAGCACCGGCGGCGTCGCGTTCCCGACGCAGCCGCACGTTCGCATCGTCAACGCCGCCAACACGGTCATCACCTTCGATGACACCACGGTCGTCACGCTCTCGAAGACCCCGAACACCCCGACGGCCGGCGGCCCGGGCACGCTCACCTGCAACGGCGGCCTCAGCAGGACCGTGACCGATGGGATCGCCCAGTTCGCGGGGTGCGCAATTGACCGGGCCGGCACCGGCTATCGGATCCGGGCGACGTCCATCCCCGTTCTCACCCAGGACGACAGCAACGCGTTCAACATTGCAGTCGGCCCGGCCGCCAAACTCGGCTTCCTCACCCAGCCAGTGAATGGCAACGCCGGCCAGGTGCTCTCGCCCACCATCACGGTGGCCATCCAGGACGCGGGCGGCAACACGGTCACGGCAGGCCAGTCCGCCGCGATCACCATGTTCATCAGCCCACCGAACCCGCTCGGCGCGGCGTCGAACTGCACCGGCGGCAACACGGTCGGTGCCGTCAACGGCGTGGCGACGTTCACCGGCTGCAGCATCGACCGCGGCGGGACGTTCACCCTGACGGCAACTCCGGGCGGCATCGTGCCGCCGGGCAACATCGCCCCGGCAACCAGTGCCCCGATCGTCATCGCCGCGATCCCGGCGCAGTTGAGCCTCTTCGCCTCCAGCCCGGTGATCACCTGGGGCAACACCGTGGTATTCACCGTCCAGTTCGGGGCCAACGGCGCGAACCGGGCCTACACGATGCAGGCCAGCCCTGATGGCGTGAACTGGACCACCATCGTCGCGCCGCTCCTGACGACGAACGCCGCCGGCTAGGGCAGCTTCGCCTACTCCCCCTTGCGCAACTACTACTACCGGGCCTTCTATGCGGGCGCCCCGGACCTGGCGGCCGCGATGAGCAACATCGCGCGTGTCGTCGTCCGCCAGATCGCACTCCTGCGCCCGACCAATCTCGGATCGGTTGACGATGTCAGCGTCGGCACCACGATCCGCTTCACGACGACGGTGAGGCCCGCCCGACCGGAGCTGCCGCGGGCGATCGTCACCTTCGTCGCGTACCGCCTCATCGGGCGGACCTGGACCCTGGTCGGGACGCGGGATGTCCTGATTGACGCGAGTGGCCTCGCCGCCGTCGACGTCACGTTCTCTCAGCCGGGCAGGTGGTATGTCCGCTCCATCGCCCGGCCGACGACCGTCAACGCCAACAGCGTCTGGAGCCCCGTCGAGCGCTACGACGTGCGGTAGGAGGACGACCCGGCTCTCGGCTCCGACGGGACACTGGAATGGCCGCCTGCGCATCGGCGCAGGCGGCCTTCTGGCTCCCACCCCGGACCTTTGGGCTATGGGGTCCTGGTACTTTCCGGTGGGTTGTGGAGGCCCGAGCGCGCTCGATACGCTCCACCGGCTCGTCATGTGCCCGACGTGCAGATCTCGCGCGTTCGCTCATTCCAAGCGAATGGCGCGGCCCCGCTGCTCCCGCAGGAGGTCCGCCGCCAGTGCCGCCCGAATCCGCACCATCGACGCTGTCGCCCCGACTCCCGGTGGTGGCGTTCTTCGCCCTCGTGCTCGTTGCCGGCGCCTTGCCCGGCGCAGCCCTCGGGGTTGACCCGGCCGCGTCCGAGGAACGCCCGAGCGTCCACTACGAACAGGCGCTCGCCCACGCCGGCGATAAGATCGCGTTCACGCCGGGCGCGCGCGTCGTGACGGGGTTCACCTCGAAGGTACGCACGCTCGCCACGAAGGGCGGCGCCGTGACACGGCAGGTGATCGGTTTCCTGCCGTACTGGGAACTCACCAGCGCCAAGTTGACGCTGCGCTACGACCTCCTCTCGACGATCGCGTACTTCGGCGTCGGCGCGGACACGGCCGGCAACCTGCAGAAGCAGAACGCCGATGGCTCGCTCACGACCGGCTGGGCCGGCTGGACCAGCAACCGGATGACCTCGATCATCGAGGCGGCCCACGCAGCCGGTACACGCGTCGTGCTCACGATCACCGTGTTCGCCTGGACCACGTCCGACCGGAACCGCCAGGCCGCGCTGCTCGGCAGCCCGTCGGCGCGCGCGAACCTCGCGCGTCAACTTGCCGACGCCGTCCGCGATCGCGGCGCAGATGGCGTCAACGTCGACTTCGAGCCGATCGCCTCGGGGTATGGCGACGAGTTCACCGACTTCGTCCGCCTGCTGCGCGCCGAATTCGACGCGATTGCG
>VGPE01000070.1 GCA_016875645.1 Chloroflexota bacterium | reverse complement strand
ATGCGCAGCGGCGAGCGCCCGGGCGGCCGGGCCGAGGCGGGAATCGGCGGCGTCACAGCGCGGACGCCGGAGGCTCGGGCGAGGCAGCCGGTTCGGCGGACGGCGGCGTGCGCAGCTTCGGCGTCGCGCGCAACGAGATGCCGCAGTGCCCGCAGAAGCTGTGGGCCGGCGTGGGCCGCGTGCAGTGCGGACACCGGACCGGAGCGCCGATCTCGATCTCGGCGGCCTCCTGGAGGAGCCCGAGGTGGATGACCGCGCGCAGCCAGAGCATCGCCACTGCGGCGAGGATGGCGAGCCAGACCAGCGAGATCTCGAACGGCAGCAGGATCTGGCCGGCGGCGGCCGCGACGAGCAGGACGGCGGCGGCGATGACGGCGACGACCGGGCGCCCGACGAGGCCGAGGCGATGGCGGTCGGCGACCGGCGCGCGGTAGCGGAGCCAGATCGCACCCACGGCCGACCCGATGGCGCCGGCGGCGATGACCGGGTTGGCGAGACCGAGCGCGACGAGGCGGGCCACCCACGGCAGCGGGTCGCCGGCCGGCCGGATGCCGCCTGCGAACAGGTCGATCGCCTGGGCGAACGCCTGGGACGCCACGAACGTCACGGCGGCTGTCGCCCCGAACGTCGCACCGTCGAGGACGTCGTTGAACTTGCGGTACGGCAGCAGCACGAGCGGGCCGGCCAGCATGACTGCCGCCCCGACCAGGGGGATCACGACGCCGCGGACCAGGAGCGTGTCGCTGGTCGGGGAGCCGAAGACGCCTGTGTCCGGCGGCACCAGGGCCCGGATGAGGAGGCCGGCGATGAGGCCGGTGACGATCCCCCAACCCGCCGTGTAGGCCATGACGCGGAGCGGCTCGTCCTCGTAGACGTCCACGTCCCACATGTACAGGACCATCATCAGCGGGACGAGCACCAGCGCGGCCACGAACGCGAGCGGGTACAGGCCGGCGGCCGCGAGCCCGACGATCGCCACGAGGCCGATCCCGAGTACCAGCTGGAACGTGCCCATGTCGCCCTTGGGCAGCTGCGGGAACAGCGTCGAGAGGTGGATGCTGAACGCCCGCTCGCCGGGGTCGGCGGCGAAGTGGTCGCCCCGGCGGCCGAGCATCGCGCGCTGGCGCTCGACCAGCAGCGGATCGCCACAGCGGACGCAGAAGTCCAGGGCGGGGACGTCGTGGTGGCACTGCTCACAGCGGATCAGCTGCGGCGCCACCTCATTGCCGGGCGGGTTGGTCACGGACGGTCGGGACTCATGTGTCGCGCGGAAGTGTGCCACGGCCCGACGCGCTGGCGGAGAGGGTGGGATTCGAACCCACGGAGACTCGCGTCTCTGCGGTTTTCAAGACCGCCGCAATCGACCGCTCTGCCACCTCTCCGTGCGCGAGCATAGCGGGCCGACGCAGCGCCGCCGCCCCGGGAGGCGCCGGGCCCCGAAGCCGAGGCCGAGGTCAGGCCGGCGCGGGAACGATCCGGTCGATCCCCATCCGCGGCCGGAGCACGCCGGGACGCCGACGCTGCCGTCGGGGCGGTTCAGTACGAGTCGCAGTGCGCCGGCAGCGGCGGGATGACCGGCGCCTCGCCGCGCAGGGTTACCACCAGCATCGGGGCGAAGCCGTCGATGCCCGAGATGCACTTGAACTCGCGCGAGAACCACCACACTCCGCCTTCACCCGATTCGACAAGCCGGCTTACCAGCCAGCTCGCATCAAGAGGACCGCCGCGCAGGAAGCCGACCACGTCAGCGGTGACGTCGAAGGTGCTCGTCTTCCAGCAGCTGTCCGGCGAGCCGCCCTTGCCGAGGCAGGCAAGCGACGTGGAGCAGAGCACGCGCTCCTTGTAGTAGTGGGTGGCGGTTGCCGTGACGGTCCGCGAGAAGCCCGGGAAGCCGCCGTCCCACGTCTTCGTCAGGCAGTCGATGATGGTGGGCGCGTTCCAGGCCCACGGGTCCTGCGGGCAGCTGAACGTGGCGCCCGCGCCGCCCACCTTCTTGGGCGCCCGGTACCACGCGCTCTTCTCGCAGTAGTTGAAGTTGTCGAAGCGATCGTTGCCTTCCAGCCACACGACGCCCGATGCGGCATCGTAGGGGCGGCTGGCGAAGATGGTCCCGCGCTCGGTGAAGGCCGACTTGGCGATATACAGCCGAACGGTGGCCGAGATGATGTCGTCGGTCCGCGCGGCAAGGGGCGTCGGGTCGGCCCGGTAGAGCGCCCGGTTGCAGCCGTTGCCGCACTTGATCCACGTGTAGCCCCAGGCACCGTCGTTGTTGCCCCTGTGGGCCATGGTGATGATCGTGTCCTGCAGCGGCACCAGGACGGTCGTCGTCCCGTCGGCGGTCGCCGCCTCGTCGAGGGCTGAGCTCGCTGTCCTCCCGGCGTTCGAGACAGCCGCAGCCAAGCTGGCCGCAGCGCAGGTGCCAGGTTCGTTCCCCGGATCCACCGGGTCCTCGCTGACGGCCGCGCTCAGCAGCGCCGTGTCGCTGCCCAGGGCTGCCGCGCCATTGGCAGTCGGCGCGCTGTGGCTCGCTGCCTGAGCGATGCCGCCCGCGGAAACGACCAGCATGGCCAGTGCGAGGGTGATCGCCGTCTTCATGACCTACCTCCTCGCCTCCATGGGGACCCGACCGGCGGTCGCACGGGCGGTCCGCAATGCACTCCGATCGGGATCAACGGCTCGGGTGGTGGCGAGGCAGTCCAACCGGCGACGCGCACTGCCGGTCCTTCTCGAGTGTCCAGCACGCCTGCCGGAAGCGACAGTGCCATTCGGACCCAGCCGGGCGACCGGCAGCTCCGGACCGCCGGCGCAGGGGCTGGTCCCCGGCCGACGCGCACTCGCGGCGCAGACCACGGGCGTCGTGGCGGTGATCGACGCCCGCGGCCGCATCCACGCCGTCGCCGATCGTCACGGAGCGAATCCGCTGCTTGACGTCGTCCCCGGGCGGCGGGCGATCCAGCACGCTCACCGCCCGTCCGGGCAGCCAGGAGAGCCGGCAGCCCGGGGGCGCGGCACCTTCGCTGCGGTCAGCCCGCGGCTGCCCCGGGAACGATCCGGTCGGTGCCCATCCGGGAGCGGAGCACCTCGGGCACGATCACCGAGCCGTCGGGCTGCTGGAAGGTCTCGAGGATCGCGGCGACGGTCCGCGGCAGGGCGAGGCCCGACCCGTTGAGCGCATGGACCAGCTCCGGGCGGGCGCCCGGCCCCGGCCGGTAGCGGATCGCCATCCGGCGCGCCTGGTAGTCGCGGAAGTTCGAGCAGGAGCTGACCTCCAGCCAGCGCTCGACGCCCGGCGCCCAGACCTCGAGGTCGTACTTGCGGGCCTGGACGAAGCCCATCTCGCGGGTCGCCATGAGCAGGACGCGGTAGGCCAGGCCGAGCCGCTGGAGGAGCGTCTCGGCGAAGCCGGTCAGCTGCTCGAGGGCCCGTTCGGAGTCCTCCGGGCGCTCGAAGAAGACCATCTCCACCTTGTCGAATTGGTGGACGCGCATGATCCCGCGGGTGTCCCGGCCCGCTGCCCCGGCCTCGCGCCGGAAGCACGGCGAATAGGCGGCGTAGCGGACCGGTAGCTCGGCCGCCTCGAGGATCTCGTCGCGGTGGAGGTTGGTGACCGGCACCTCCGCCGTGGGAACCAGGTACAGGTCGTCGCGCCCGACGATGTACATCTGGTCTTCCTTGTCGGGGATCTGGCCGGTGCCGCGCGCCGAGGCCTGGTTCACGACCGCCGGCGGCCAGATCTCGATCATGCCGTGCTCGCGGGTGTGGACCTCCAGGAACCAGTCGATCAGCGCGCGCTGGAGGGCCGCCCCGGCGCCGCGATAGACCGGGAAGCCGGTGCCGGTGATCTTGGCACCGCGCTCAAGGTCGAACATGCGCAGGCGCTCGGCGAGCTCCCAATGCGGCCGCCGCTCCCACGTCGCCGCGCCCGGCCGGGCGTCGGCACCCAGCTCGCCCTCGAACGGCTCGACCCGCCCGAGCTGGTCGCCCCAGACGCGAACCGTGACGTTCGCCTCTTCGCCGCCGACCGGGACGTCCGAGTCGGCCGGGTTCGGGATCCGGAGCAGCAGGTCGTCGAGGCCGGCCTCGACCGCCGCCAGCTCGGCGTCGATCGCGGTGATCCGGGCGCCGGCGTCGGTCGATGCCTGCCGAAGGGCCGCCACCTCCGGGCCACCGGGCGCCGCTCCGGCGCGGATCGCCTCGCCGATCTGCTTCGAGGCGGTGTTGCGCTCGGCCTTGAGCCGGTCGCCCTCACTCAGCAGCTCCCGCCGGCGCTGGTCGAGGGCCAGCGCCTGGTCGACGAACGCTGGGTCCTCGCCCTTGTCGATCGCACCCTGGCGGATCCGATCGCCGTCCTCGCGCAGGCGGGCCGAACCGACGCTCATCGGGCGCTCATCGGCCGTCGCCGGCCGGCACGGCCTCTGCCGGACGCCAGCCCGCGGCCTCGCGAAGGCGGCGGGCGACGAACCCGGGATCGAGGCTGGCGAGCAGCCAGCCTGCCCGCGGACCGTTGGTGCGGCCGAGGAAGGCCAGGTAGAGCGCGCCGAACGCCCGGCCGGCGGGCAATCCGGCCGAGGTGGCCACGGCGAAGATCGCAGCCTGCCACTCGGCGCCGGCGTGCGGGGTGCCCTCGTCGACGCGGAGTGCGAGCGCCCCGAGGAAGAGCCGCTGGTCCTCGCCGAGACGGGCCGCCTCCGCCGGGAGGTCATCCATGACGGCGTAGCGCGCGCTTTCGGGGGCGTACGTCTCGAGCCAGCGGCGGACGGCAGCGATCCGCCCCGCGAGCAGCGTCTGCTCGGCCGCGGTGAGGGGCGACCCCTTCTCGGCCGCCATCTGCTCGGCGACGTCCACCCCGGGCACCTGGACCAGCAGCGAGAGGTGCCCGAACGCCGGCCGGAAGGCAGCCGCCTCGGCCGGGACGTCCGCGTCGGGATCGACGAGCGAGAGCTCGAACAGGCGCTCCGGGTGCGGCGGCAGCTCACCCCGGACCTCGCGGCCGGCGGTGGCGTCGGCGATCCGGTCGAACTCGTCGAACAGGCGCGGGATCGCGTCCGTTCCGTCAGGGTTGAACTCGATGGCCTGGTTGGGGCGCGGCCGCAGGAACAGGAAGCGCAGCTGCTCGGGCGGCACGACCTCGGCGATGGTGTGCGCGGCGGCGCCAGTTCCCCTGGAGGTGGACATCTTGCGGCCGCCCACGTTGAGGAACTCGTACGCGACGTTGCTTGGCGGCTCGCGCTCGAACACGTCGCGCGCGATCGCGTCACTGCGGTCCCGGCTCCCGCCCGCCGTCGCGAGGTCCTTGCCGCAGCCCTCGATCGTGATCCCGAAGTGGCTCCACTTGGCGGCCCAGTCGAGGTTCCAGGGCAGCGCGGCCCGACCCCCGAACGGCGAGAGGCGCCCGTTGTGGCCACACCCCGTCGCCCACTTGACGAGGTCCGGCAGGCACTGGTAGCGCACCGTCTCGCCGTCCCAGTCGGTGGCGATCGTCGTGCCAACGCGCCCACAGTTCTCGCAGATGGGCTGGATCGGCAGCCAGCCTGACGGCTTCTCGACCCGGCTGACGCGGCGGTAGATGTCGCGGACCACGTCCGCCCGGTCAAGCGCACGGCGGATGAGCACGTCCAGCGCCCCGGAGCGATAGACCTCGCTCATCCAGTAGAACTCGGGCCGGATGCCCAGCCGCTCGAACGTGGGGAAGAACAGCTGCCCCACGAAGTGGCGGGCGTAGTTGGGAGCATCGCTGCCGGGCGGCGCGGGCACGTCCGCCAGCGGAACCCCCATGTAGCGATCGACCGCGTCCGGGGTCAGCAGGCTCGCGGCATCCATGGCGTCGAGATCGTCCACGCCGTAGAGGAATCGGGCGGGCGTGCCGCGATCGCGCAGGGCACGCCAGATCGCGTCGTGCACGACCGGCCCGCGGAGGCTGCCCACGTGGACGGTGCCTGACGGCGTCTTGGAATCGTTGACGACCTGCGGTCCACTGACCGATGCCGCCAGTTCGTCCGCCCAGTCCATGCGCTGCCTCGTTCGGTGCTGTCCAGCTCGCGGCCGCCGCCGGCCGGAGCGCGGGGCGGCCGCGCGGTGCTAGCTGATCTTGACGATCTTGTACGTGAAGTCGCCGGCCGGGACGCGCACGAGCACCTTCTCGCCCTTGCGCTTGCCGAGCAGCGCGCGGCCGACGTGCGATTCGTTGGAGATGCGCCCTTCGGTCGGTCGGGCCTCCGCCGAGCCGACGATCGTGAACGTCTCCGCGCCGTCAGGGCTCTCGACGGCAACGGTCGAGCCGATCTGGACGTGGTCGGTGGAGTGGTGGTCGTCGATGATCGTGGCGTTCTTGATCAGGGCCTCGAGCGTCTGGATCCGTCCCTCGACGAAGGCCTGCTCGTTCTTGGCGTCCTCGTACTCGGCGTTCTCCGAGAGGTTGCCGTGCTCCTTCGCGTCGTGGATCCGCTGGGCGATCCCAGCCCGGCGCACGGTCGTCATCTCCTCGATCTCGTGGCGGAGCTTCTCGAGACCCTCGCGCGAGACGTAGGTGGGCTTCGCGTTCACTCGGTTCCTGGCCCCCGGTGGAGGTGCTGGCTGGTTCGCCGACGGGCGGCTCGGGGCGGACGCACCGGCACTGAACGAAACGAACCCCCCAGCGGGTCCCGCGGGATCCGCGGGGCGGGGGTCCGACCGGCCGCGAAGCGTAGCGCCACCCCTTCGGGGTGTCAAAGACCGACCCCCGCGGAGTGACGTAGCGTCTCTTGTGGGGATTTGGAGGAGCGGGCGTACGACCACAGGTGTGTGGAGCACCCAAGGAGGTACGCCCGATGGCAACGGTACCCGCTCTGACCGATCGCACCGGCGCCGAGCGCTGGGCGGAGGTCCGCGACGAGGACGGCTTGTGGGGTGATCTGCGCCCGGAGCTGCTCGGCGCGGTCAGGACGATCCTGGAGACGACGATGGAGGACGAGCTCGCGGCCCAGCTCGTGGCCGCCCGCTACGAGCGCACGCCCTGGCGGACCGACCTGCGCAACGGCTCGTACCGCCGGAGCCTCGTGACCGAGCTCGGGGCGATCGTCGATCTCGCCGTGCCGCGCCGCCGGCTCGTCCCGTACCGGCCCAGCTTCCTGCGGCGGGCGGCCCGACGCAGCGGCAGCGTCGACGCCGTGCTCCGGCAGGCCTTCCTGCGCGGCCTCTCGGTCCGCGAGACGGCCCGGCTCGCGGAGACCCTCACCGGGGTGGCCCTGAGCCCGGCCGCGGTGAGCCGCCTCGCCCGCGAGCTCGATGCCCGGGTCGCCGCCTTCCATCGCCGGCCGATCACCTTTCCTGCCCGCTACGTGCTGCTCGACGGACTGTGGGTCTCGGTCCGCTCGTCCGGTCGGGCGGCGAAGCGGGTCGTGCTCGCCGCGTACGGGATCGACGAGCTCGGGCGGCGCGAGTTGCTCGACTACCGCCAGGCGGCCGCCGAATCGAGCGCCGAGTGGGGCCGCCTGCTCGGTTCGCTCATCGGCCGCGGCCTCGATCCGGAGACGATCGTGCTCGTCACCGCCGACGGCGCCGACGGGATCGCGGCCGCGGTCGCCGAGGCGTTCCCGGCCGCGACCCTCCAGCGCTGCTGGACCCACCGGCTCCGGAACATCCTCGAGGCCCTGCCGGTGGCCGAGCGGAAGGCGTGTCTGGCCGGACTGCGGGCCATCTACCGGGCCCGGACCCGGCGGGCGGCCGTGGCCGCCTATTGGCGCTGGGCGAGGATCTGGCGGGATCGCCATCCCGTCATCGTCCGGCGCCTCGAGCGCGACCTCGAGGCCCTCCTCGCCGTGTTCGCCCTGCCCGAGCCGATCCGGGTCAACCTGCGCACGACGAACCTCATCGAGCGCGCCTTCCGCGAACTCCGCCGACGGCTCCGGCCGATCGGCAGCCTCACCGAGCGCCGGTCAGCCGACCGGATTCTCTATGGCCAGGTGCTCCGCCTCAACGAGCTCCTCGCCAGGCGCCCGCTCCCCGCATTCACACAAGAGTCTTGACTCTACCGGTCCGCCCGTGTGAACGGGTCCGCCCGACGCTCCGTGCGCGTGCCCGGGACGATGGGCCCGGGACTCCCAGACCCCGGTTTCGGAGGTTGTCGGTCTGTTCCGGGACTGGGAGTCCCGACATGGGCGGTCGCGAGACCTCCGGGCGGCCCCAACCGGTCGCATCCGGGCCTGGCAGTCCCGGTCGCGACACCGGACCCGCGGGAGCAGGGTCTGGCAGTCCCGGTCGGGCCGGGTCGGCGGCGGACGGACCGGGCTAGGGCTTCAGCGGCGCCCGAGATTGGACCAGGCGAGCCCGAACGTGCCGGGCAGGAACCCGATCACGACGATCGAAAGCCGCGCGGCCTCCACACCGCCGGCGTCGACGATCCGTCCCAGGACCGCCGACCCAGCGGCGATCCCGAGCACGACCGCCGAGCCGATCCACGCGAACGCCTCGGTGCGGCGAGCCGGCTCGACCACCGAGGCGACGTGGGCGTTCGCCTGGATGAACGTCGGGGCGATCGACGCACCGGCGACGAATGCTGCGAACAGGAACCCGGACTGGCCCGAGAGCAGCAGGATGGGCAGGAGTCCGAAACTGTAGACGATGAGGGCCCGCGCGAAGCGGGTCCGCGCCGGCCCCTGGAAGGCGACACGGCCGATGAGGATCCCAGCGATGAGACTGGCGGCGGAGTTCACGGCGAACACGAGCGCCGTGTAGCCCGCGTCACCGAGGGCGCCCGAGCCCGAGACGAGCACGACCGTCATGCCGCCGAGCGCGACACCGAGTAGGAGCAGCTCGAGCAGGAAGACCCGGAAGTCCGGCTCCGCGTGGATCGCAGCCGACGCCGACGGGACTGCCACCGTGGCGGTCGAACGGGCCGGCGCCTGGTCACCCTGAGGGCTCGGTCCACCGTGGGCGGCAGGCTGCGGCTCGGACCTCCGGAGCGCGAGGACCGCCGCGGTCCCGACCGACCCGAGCAGCACCGCGACCGTGATCGGCAGCCACGGAGCCCCGGCTGCGGCCAGGATCGAGACCGCCGACGGGCCGACGAGGCAGTTCAGTTCGTCGCTGATGGACTCGACCGCCTGGGCGGTCTCGCGCTCGCGCACGCCCTCGAGCAGGACCGTCCACCGGGTCCGCGTCCAGGCGCCGAGACTCGGCTGGACCGCCCCAGCGACGGCCGCGAGCGGCAGGACGAGGACCGCCGGGCCGGCCAGCGCGAACAAGCTCACGAGACCGGCCCCGGCGACGACGAAGCCCGCCACGAGCACCCGACCCACCCGGCGTTGGCCGAGCCGGTCGACCCGACGCCCGAGCCACGGACCGGCCGCCGCATTCGCGAGGGTGTAGGCACCGGCGGCCGCGCCGCCGAGGCCGTACGAACCGGTGAGCTTCTCGACCGCGATGACGAGCGCGATCGGCAGCATGGACATCGGGGCGCGGCCGATCCAGCCGAACGCCACGAGTGGCCGCGCCCCTGGCGCAGCGAGGACCGACCGGTAGCTCACAGCGGGTGGAGGGCCACCTCGAGCCGGTCGTAGCCGCGGAACTGGAAGGTCGGCTTGCGGGTCGCGCCGGGCAGGATCTCGAGCATCACCTCACTGCGGAGCAGCTCGCGGATCGTCGTCTCGAGTTCGAGGCGCGCAAGCGGCGCGCCGATGCAGAAGTGGATGCCCCCGCCGAACGAGAGGTGGTTCGAGTCGCCGCGGCGGATGTCGAAGCGATCCGGATCGGCGTACCGACGCGGATCGCGGTTCGCGGCCGCGAGGACGAGGGCCACGCGAGCGCCACGCGGGATCGTCGTGTCAGCGTAGACGACGTCGTCGAGGACCCAGCGCTCGAACCACTGTAGCGGCGGGTCCCAGCGGACGATATCCTCGATCGCGTCCCGTGGATGGACCTCGCCGGCCCGGAGCTGCCGCCACGCCTCGGGGTGAGCAGCCAGCGCCGCGATACCGTTGGCGGTCGCGTTGACGACGGCCTCGTGGCCGGCCATCAGCAGGACCATCGCCGTCGAGGCGATCTGCTGGTCGGTCAGGGCCTCGCCGGCGACCCGGCAGTTGATCAGCGCGTCGAGCAGGTCCGCGCCGGGCGTGCGCCGGCGGACCGCGATGACATCGAGCAGGTAGCGGCGGAAGTCGCCGGCCGCGGCGTTCGCGGCCGCCTGCTGGGCCTCTGGCGGATCCGGTTCGTACATCCGCAGCAGGGCATCGGAGTAGGCGAGGATCGCCAGTCGATCCGCCGGCGCGACGCCGATGAGGTCGCAGATGATGCTCAGTGAGAATGCCTTCGCATACCCGCCGACGAGATCGACGGAGCCCACCTCACGTCCGGCGGCGAGCAGTTCGGCGGCGCGCGTCGTCGTCGGACCGCGAAGCGCCTCCGTCGCCCGCGGCGTGAACGCCTCGAGCACGAGCCGGCGCATCCGGGTGTGCTCGGGCGGCTCGAGGTTCAGGAGCTCCCAGCGCTCGAACGCCTGGAACTCGGTCCAGCGAGGGTCGCGCCAGGTCGGGACGCCCGGCGGCAGGTGAAGCTCCTCGGGCGTGAACCGGTGGAGGAACGAGGTCGCCAGGCGCTTGTCGCGGAAGCCCGCATGGACCTCCTGGTACCGGGTGAGGAACCACAGGTGCGACCCCTCCGGGTGCCACACGGGCGTCGCCTCCCGGACGTTCGCGTAGGCCGGGTAGGGATCGGCGACGAATGACGGGTCCGACGGGTCGATGATCGGCGGTGGCGGTGAGGAGGGCACCTCGGTCAGCCGCACGTCGGCGCGGGAGCGACGTCCCGCTCGATGAGGACCCGGAGTGCCTCGACCGCGGTGTCGATGAGCGGATCGAGCGTGAAGCCGGCCATCGAGGCCGTCACCTCCGCCTCGGTCATGTCCGGGTTGCCCACGCTCACCATGATGCCGCCCGCCCGGACGCGGGCGATCGCGGCGACGATGAAGATCGCGGCCGCCTCCATCTCCGAGCAGATCGCGCCGCCACCGATCCAGGCGGCCCAGCGCTCGAGGAGCTCGGGCGCGATGGGCATCCGGTGGGGTTCGAGCTCGCCGTAGAACGAGTCCTTCGACTGGCTGACGCCCTCGCGGGCCAGCGCCGCGGTCCGCCGGGCCGCCTCCCGCAGGGCGAGGACGACGTCGAGGTCGGCGAGGGCCGGGAACTCGATCGGCAGGTACTGACTCGTGGTGCCCTCGTCGCGGACCGCCGCCGTGATGATCGCCAGCTCGCCGGTCTGCATCCCGGGCTGCATCCCGCCGCCGGTGCCGACACGGATGAACGTGTCCGCGCCGCAGCGGATGAGTTCCTCGACGGCGATCGCCGCCGACGGACAGCCGATCCCGGTCGAGGTCACCGAGACCGGGACGCCATCGAGCGTGCCGGTCCACGTCTCGTACTCGCGGTTCTTCGCGACAAGTCGGGAACCGTCGAACCGACGGGCGATCCGCTCGCAACGACCCGGATCGCCGGGCAGCAGGACGTAGCGACCGACGTCGCCGGGGCCGAGCGCGATGTGGTGCTGGACCGCCCGTTCGCTCACGATCAGCTCGACATCAGCGCGACGCGCCTGCGCCGGCTGCCGCCCGCGCTCGATCGTCGGCGATGAGCCGACGGAGGCCAAGGATCGCCGCGTCGACGACGCGCTCGACATCACCTGCGGCCCGCTCCCCGGCCGTGGGCGGTCGGTGG
>VGPE01000069.1 GCA_016875645.1 Chloroflexota bacterium | reverse complement strand
CGGAGGGAGAACCGCACCGCGATCGAGTTGGCGCCGCCGACGAAGATCGTGACGATGAAGGCCGCCAGGACCAGGCGGTCGGGCGGACGACGCATGTCTGACGAAGATTGCCCGAGTTCAGCTCGCCTCGCGGGCCGCCCGAGCACGGGCATCCGTCAGTCGCGGGAGCGGCCTTGGTGGATCATTGGAGATCGGCGCGCCGCGACGGCCTCTGGGCCGACGGAGCCGGGTGATCGAGCTGAGAGGCAGGCAGCAGATGGGAATCCGCGAGAACCGTGCCAAGCGCAAACTGGCCGCGGGCCAGGTCGTGACCCTGGTGATGGGTGACTACTCCCCCGAGATGGCCGAGGTGCTCGCAGCCTGCGGGGTGGACGTCCTCTGGGGCGAAATGGAGCACGGCACCACGTCCTGGCGTGACATCGGCGATTACGCGCGGGCTGCCGAGCTCTGGAATGCCTGTCTCATGGTTCGCGTGAACGCCAACGAGCCCGGGCTGATCGGCCGGGCGCTCGATTGCGGCGCCGGCGGGATCATGGTGCCCCACGTGAACACCGCCGATGAAGCACGAGCAGTCGTCCGTGCCGCCTACTACGGCCCCATGGGAGCTCGGGGCATGGCTCGCCCGCGCCAGGCGATCGGCGTTTCGGACTACTACCGGCAGGCGAACGAGCAGATCCTCACCGCGATCCTGCTCGAGGACATCGCGATGGTCCCGAATCTGCCCGAGATTGTCGCGGTCGACGGGATCGACGTCTTCTACGTGGCTCCCGGCGACTTCGCACAGAGCATGGGCCTGACCGGCCAGTCGGACCATCCGGATGTGCGAGCCGCCGTGGACGGCTGCATCGCCACGATCGTCGCCGCAGGCAAGGTCGCAGGCGCGCTGGTGAACACCTCGAGCCTGGCGTCAACCGTGGCCAAGGGCGTGCGCTTCGTGGGCACGAGCTGGGAGCCCTGGGTCAGTTCTGCTGCCAGGGGCTTCGTCGAGCAGGCCGCCGCATACTGACCCCATGCGGGTCCTCGTCGTCGGCGCCAGCGGGTACATCGGTGGTCGCCTCGTGCCGCTGCTCATGCGCTCAGGGCACGACCTGACGCTGATGGGCCGGGACCCGAGCGCCCTCGTCGGCCGCTTTCCAGGGGCAACCGTCGTCCGGGCGGATCTGCTGGCGCCCGACAGCCTGCCGCCGGCCGTCGCCGGGATCGAGGTCGCCTACTACCTCGCCCATGCCATGAGCGGTGGCGAACGCGGCTTCGAAGAGCGCGATCTCCGGGCAGCACGGGCGTTCGCGTCAGCCGCCGCCGATGCCGGGGTCGGGCGGATCGTGTACCTCGGCGGGCTCGGGGACGACACGGCAGACCTCTCACCGCACCTGGCCAGTCGCCACGAGGTCGGCGCGGAACTCGCGCGCCATGGCGTCCCGGTCACGGAGTTCCGCGCGGCCATCGTCATCGGGTCGGGCAGCGCGTCCTTCGAGATCCTCCGCCACCTGACGGAGCGGCTGCCGATCATGATCACGCCCCGCTGGGTGTCCACCCGGTGCCAGCCGATCGCCGTCCGCGATGTTCTGGGCTATCTCGTGGCGGCACTGGACCACCCTGACGTGACGGGTGTCGTGGAGATCGGCGGACCCGATGTCCTCTCCTACGGCCAGATGATGCTGCGCTACGCGCGCCTGCGCGGTCTGCGCCGGCTCATGATCCCGGTGCCGGTCCTGACGCCGCGGTTGAGCTCCTACTGGGCCAACCTGATCTCGCCTGTGGGGGCGGACATCGCCCGGCCACTCATCGAGGGGCTGCGCAACGAGGTCGTCGTGCGGCATCCCGAGCGGGCGCGCGCCTTCGGGATCGCACCCGCGGCGTACGACGAGGCCCTGGCAATGGCCATGGACGGCTCCGGCGGGGACGAGCTCGAATCCACCTGGTTCGACGCACAGCGCATCCCCGACCGGCCGACGCTGACGGCCATGGAATCACGCGAAGGGATGATCATCGACCGCCGTTCGCAGCGCTTGGCAGCGGCGCCGGACCGGGTCTTCGAGGCCGTGGAACGCGTCGGCGGCGCCGCGGGCTGGCCCTACGCGAATCTGCTCTGGCGCATCCGCGGACTGGCGGACAGGGTCGTTGGCGGCGTGGGGATGCGCCTCGGTCGCCGGGACCCGGCGCGGCTGCGCGTCGGCGACGCCCTCGACTTCTGGCGCGTCGAGGAGATCCACCGGCCCGAGCTGCTCCGGCTCCGGGCCGAGATGAAGGTTCCGGGCAGGGCATGGCTGCAGTACGAGGTCCAGGCAGACGGGAACGTCACCCGGCTCAGTCAGACCGCATTCTTCGAGCCGAAGGGCCTGCCGGGCCTCGCGTACTGGTACCTCCTCTACCCGGCACACGCGGTGATCTTCCGCGGCATGATCCGAGCGCTGGCCCAGCGCGCGGCGTCGCCACCGGCTCCTGCCAGGGGAGCAGGCCCCGGGGCGTGACGCGCTGATCGCGAGGGATCAGACCGCGGCCGGGATCCGCTCCGGCGCGGCGACGACGACCGGTCGGCCGATGCCGGCCTGGATCCGGTCGGGAACGACGCCACGGATTCGCTCGGCGAGACTCGGATGCGCAGCCTCGGGCGGCAGGACCAGCAAGGCGCCGCTGAACCGGCGGACGGCCTCGGCCAGGCCGCCGTACCCGGCGTGGGTCGGGAACCAGCCGCCCGCGGTCACGCCGGCGGCGGAAGCTGCCTCGAGGTAGATCGCGGTCCCCTCGCGTCCTTCGGCACGGGCGATTTCGCTGCCGAACAGGCGCTCGGCCGTGGGGCGGTAGGCGTCGTCGCCGCGAAGGTCCGTATAGGGGCTTGCGAAACCCTCCGCCGAACGATCAACGAGGACCAGATCGCGTCCTTCGCGGCGCGCGATCGCCAGTCCCGTGAGGAAGGCCGCTCGATCGCTCCCGCGGCCGATGGCCACGACGACGGATCCGGGACCCGCCCCCGGCCCGGCGTCCGGGGCGAACGCTTCCGACGCAGCGGCCAGCTGGCTCGGTGGGGCTGTCGAACCGGGGGCGCCCGATCCGCTCGTCCTCGTCCAGGCGTCCTTCCCGGCCATCTCGCTCGCGTGGATCGAAGCAGTGAACGCGCTTGCGCTCCGGTCGCTGCGGTCGCTGCGGACGCTGCGGACGCTGCGGACGCTGCGGACGCTGCGGCCGATGATGACCGTGGGCGATGCGGAGGTCGCCGGGGTGGCCGCCGACCTCGTTCGCACACCCCGTGCCTGGGCACTGGTGGCCGGGATCGCAGGTGTGGTGTTCGGAGTGGCCAGCGTCCTCGCCAGTCCAACCGTCTACGGCCTCGGCGAGGGCGTGGGACCCACCATGTGGCTGTGGGCGCTCGTCGTTCCGACCGCGGCAGACGCAATCCTGGCGGCCACCGTCGCGCACAGCCTCCACCAGGTCGGCGTCGTGATGCGGGTGCACCGGGACTGCGTCAAGGTTGACCTCTTCGGGCTCGATCCGCTCTACGCCTTCGCGAACCTGACCGTCGTCATCGGGATCTCGAGCCTCGTCGGCGTGGCGTACGGCGTGGGCGCGCTCACGCTCGTCGGCGTGCAGTTCTCGCTCCTCGAACTCGCCTGGTTCGTCACCTTCATTCCCCTCGCAGTCGCCGCGTTCGTCGTTCCGCTCCTTGGGCTCCACGGGCGCATCCAGGCCGAGAAGGCCCGCCGCCACACGGAGGCCGGCGAGGCGCTCGAGACAGCGGTCGCCGAGGTCCACCGGCGGATCCGCGCTGGCAGCTTCGACGGGATGAGCCAACTCAACGACGGACTTGCCGCCGCGACGAGCGCCTACGGGACGATCTCCAAGATCTCGACGTGGCCGTGGCGGCCGGAAACGCTCCGCGGATTCGTCAGCGCGCTGGCCCTGCCGATCGTGCTCTGGGTCATCACGGCACTGCTCTCGCGCGTCATCTGAACAGAGGCTGTATCGGTCTCCGACGACCGCTGCGGCGCAAGGCCCTGGCACGAGGCGCCGACTGCCGCTCCATCCCGGTGTAGCCTCCGGACAGACGGACCGCCTGACCGTGCGACCCGCGCGGAGGCGATCAGCCCATGATCCAAGGACCAGACCGTGCCCAACATCCTCCAGAGCCTCCCCGTCGGCGAACGGGTCGGCATCGCGTTCTCAGGCGGCCTCGACACGAGCGCCGCCCTCCACTGGATGCGCCGCAACGGCTCCATTCCGTACGCCTACACGGCGCACCTGGGCCAGCCCGACGAGGACGACTACGAGGCCATCCCGCGCAAGGCGATGGCCTATGGCGCCGAAAAGGCGAGGCTGATCGAGTGCCGTCCCCAGCTGGTGGCGGAGGCCATCGCCGCCCTCCAGAGCGGGGCATTCCACATCTCCACCGCCGGCCTTGCGTACTTCAACACGACGCCGCTGGGTCGCGCCGTTACCGGGACCATGCTGGTCTCGGCGATGCAGGAGGACGGCGTCAACATCTGGGGCGACGGCAGCACCTACAAGGGCAACGACATCGAGCGGTTCTACCGCTACGGGCTTCTGGTCAACCCCGACCTCCAGATCTACAAGCCCTGGCTGGATCAGCGGTTCATCGACGAGCTGGGCGGTCGCGCAGAGATGTCCGCGTACCTCGAGGGCGCCGGCTTCGAATACCACATGAGCGCCGACAAGGCCTACTCGACCGACTCGAACATCCTGGGCGCGACCCACGAGGCCAAGTACCTCGAGCGTCTCGACACCGGGATCACCATCGTCCATCCGATCATGGGCGTGGCCTCCTGGCGGGCTGACGTCGAGATCGCGCCGGAGACGGTCAGCATCGCCTTCGAGGCTGGCCAGCCGGTGGCCCTGAACGGCCGCTCCTTCGACACGCCGCTCGACCTCTTCAGCGAGGCGAACGCGATCGGCGGGCGGCACGGGCTGGGTGTCTCGGACCAGATCGAGAACCGGATCATCGAAGCCAAGAGCCGGGGCATCTACGAGGCGCCCGGCATGGCCCTCCTCCACATCGCGTACGAGCGCCTGGTCACCGCCATCCACAACGAGGACACGATCGACCAGTACCGCTCCAACGGCCGGCGGCTGGGGCGGCTGCTCTACCAGGGCCGCTGGTTCGACCCGCAGGCGCTGATGCTCCGGGAGACCGCGCAACGCTGGGTGGCCCGCGTGATCACCGGGGAGGTGACGCTGGAGCTGCGGCGAGGCAACGACTTCTCGATCCTGAATACGACAGGCCCCGGCCTCACCTACCACCCCGAGCGGCTCACGATGGAACGGGGCGAGAAGGTCTTCTTCACGCCGGCCGACCGCATCGGCCAGTTGACGATGCGCAACCTGGACATCGCCGATACCCGCGAGAAGATCCGTGCCTACCAGAACGTGGGTCTGATGGGAACGACACAGGACGAGGGGCTGCCGCTGCTGTCGGCAGCGGCGAGGGAGCTCAAATCAGGAGGGTCGGGGGAATAGCCCTGCGACCGACGAGGCGACTTCGCGACGGACGAGTCCGGGCACGGCAGGCCCGGTCGGGCACGACTGGCGCCGGCGAACCGCGCGCGGATCGGCTGAAGCGATCACCAGAGGCCAGCAGGGGTGCGACGGCCCGCGGCCCACCCGGAAGTGCAGTGACACTGCAAGAAGCACGACCCCGTGAACTGTCGTTGCCCATCCGGCAATGACAGGACGCGTGTTCCCGGGGCTGAGCCGTTCAGGAACGCTCCGACCGATCGGTCGCGCTGTGGTGCGGTGCGACACCCCAGGCGCAGGCGTGGCACCGGATTCGCGTTCCGCCACGCTCCGCGCACGCTGAACCGTGTTGTATCGTACGGCACCATTGGACGCCGCTTGCACGCAGGGGAGTCTCATGAAGGGCAGGCTCGTCGCGAGTCTCGCAATGTTCGCGCTCGTCGTGACGGCATGCACCTCGTCAGGCGGCGCATCGCCGTCCGCGGTCGGAGGCGGCGCCTTGCCCAACCTCAACGGCCGCGAGATCACCGTGGCGGTCGAGAACGCCTACCTGCCCTTCAACTACATCGACCCGGCGACCAAGCAGGGCGCCGGCTGGGACTACGACGCCGTCAACGACATCTGCAAGCGGCTCAACTGCAAGCCCAAGTTCGTCGAGACCGGCTGGGACGGCATGATCCAGGCGGTCTCGGACGGCCAGTACGACATGGCGGCCGACGGGATCACGATCACCCCGGAGCGCGCGGAGGTGGTGGCGTTCTCGCGCGGATACATCGCGGTCGAGCAGAAGTTGATGGTGCGCAAGGACGAGAACCGGTTCTCGTCGCTCGCCGACGTGAAGTCCGGCACCTACATCATCGGGACCCAGATCGGCACCACCAACTACGAGACGGCGAAGAAGGAGTACACCGACGCCCGGATCAAGGCCTTCGACCAATTCGCGTTCGCGGTCCAGGCCCTGATCAATAAGGACGTCGACGCGGTGATCATTGACTCGACCGCCGGCCAGGGATACGTGGGTGAGAACGCCGACCAGATCAAGCTCCTGGACGGCTCCCTGTCGTCGGACCAGCTCGGGTTCGTCTTCCCCCTCAAGTCGGATCTGGTTGGGCCGGTCAACGCGGCGCTCGCTGCAATGGAGGCCGACGGCACGCTCGCCAAGCTCGCGGACAAGTTCTTCACGGACAAGTTCACGATCACCTACGACGACCTCGGATAGCGGCGGGCGAGCGCCCGGCTGCTGACCCGCACGCGCGAGGGGGACGTGACGGGACCCGACCACGGGGACCTGAGCGAGGCCGGGGCCGCGATCGTCGAGCCCGCGAGGAGAAGCAGCGTCCGCGACTTGCCGCTGTGGCTGTTCGCCATCCTGGCGATCCTGGCGCTGATGGCGGTGGTGATCGCCACCGAGGCCTCATTCGGCGAGGCGTTCGAGGTGATCATCCCGGGCATCAGCCTGACCGTGGGTATCACCCTCGTGTCGTTCGTGGCCTCCATCGCCATCGGGCTCGTCGCGGGTCTCGGCCGCGTCTCGCGCAACATCGTGATCCGCAACCTGGCCATCACCTACATCGAGTTCATCCGCGGCGTTCCGATCGTGGTGCTGATCCTGATGATCGCGTTCGTCGTGGTGCCGGCTGGGTCGCGGATCCTTGGCATCCCCAACAACGCGGTCCCCCAAGAAACGCGGTTCATCATCGCGCTGTCCGTGATCTACGGAGCGTTCATCGCAGAGATCTTCCGGGCAGGCGTGGAGGCAGTCCCGAAGGGCCAGATGGAGGCCGGCCGGTCGCTCGGTCTCACCCATGCGCAGACGATGCGCTCGATCATCCTTCCGCAGGCCATCCGAACCGTGCTTCCGGCACTCGGCAACGACTTCATCTCGCTGCTGAAGGACTCTGCGCTGGCCACGCTGCTGGGCGTCCGGGACCTCACCCAGTCGGCGCGGCTGTACACGGGCTCCAGCTTCCGGTTCGACGAGGCGTTCCTGGTCCTGACGTTCCTCTACCTGTCCATGACGCTGGTGCTATCACTCCTGGTCCAGCAGTTGCAGCGGCGGCTGGGCCGTGGCTGAGTCCGCAGCCCGGCCGGAGATCGGGCCCGACGACCGGATCGTGGTGGACCACCTCTGGAAGTCGTTCGGAACCATCCAGGCCGTCCGCGACGTGAGCCTGCGGATCAGGACGGGCACGGTGACGGTGATCGTCGGCCCGTCCGGCTCCGGCAAGTCCACGGTCTTGCGGTGCATGAACCACCTGGAGGTGCCGACGTCCGGGGCCGTCTACATCGATGGGGTCCACCTGGGGGACCGCCGGACCAACATCAACCTGATCCGGCGTGAAGTCGGGATGGTGTTCCAGCAGTTCAACCTGTTCCCGCACCTATCGGTGCTGGACAACATCACGCTCGCGCTGCGGAAGGTTCGCGGGCGATCAAAGACGGAGGCCGAGGCCATCGCGATGGCACAGCTGCAGCGCGTGGGCATCCCGGAGCAGGCCCGCAAGCGCCCCGGCCAGCTCTCCGGCGGTCAGCAGCAGCGGGTCGCGATCGCCCGCTCCCTGGCGATGAATCCCAGGGTGATGCTCTTCGACGAACCCACGTCCGCCCTGGACCCCGAGATGATCAAGGAGGTCCTGGACGTGATGCAGGAACTGGCGGCGTCAGGCATGACGATGGTGGTCGTCAGCCACGAGATGGGCTTCGCGCGCCAAGTGGGCTCCCACATGGTGATGATGGACCAGGGGCGGATCGTGGAGGAGGGCGCGGCCGAGGACGTGTTCGCGCGCCCGCAGCACCCGCGCACGAAGGAGTTCTTCTCCAAGATCCTCTGATGCCCCGGCCGGATGGGGCAGCGGATCCCCCGGCCTGACTGTCGCGTGGCGCACGCACGAGGGCGTGCCGCTTCGGGCGAACGTGAACATGTCGGTGCGACAGCTGGATTCTTCGTTCGCGGAGGAGGTCGGCGAAATCCTGCGCAAGCTGCGATTCTCGCCTGAGCAGCTCGTGCTGGAAATCACCGAGAGTGTCTTCGCCGCTGATCGGCCGGGGCTCATCGACGTGCTGGTCCGGCTGCGAGAGACCGGGATCCGCATCGCCATTCACGACTTCGGGACGGGCGAAATCCCGCAGGGCTGGCAGCTCTTCGTCGATGACGGCTCGGGCTCCTATCGCAAGGTCCTGCTGACGCCCGAGATGGCCGATCAAGTTGCAGTGGTTGCCGAGGACGGCGCCGCGGAGCCGAGCGTAGTTCTGGCGGGGCTCTGGACCGAATGGATGCGCGCCGCGACCCTCGAGTCGAAGGCCACGACGCTCGCGACGACTCCCCTCCGCCCGTACGCGCACCAGACGAACGCGGTATACGGCTCCATGCTGCCGCAGCCCCGACTGCGGTTCCTCCTCGCCGACGAGCCTGGCACCGGCAAGACGATCATGGCCGGGATGTATCTCCGCGAGATGCAGCGGCTGGGCTTCGTGCGCAAGGCGCTCGTGATCAGCCCGGCACACCTTGTCGAGAAGTGGCGCGCCGACTTTGCGCGGTTCTTCGGCGGTGGCCTGCGGCGCATCACCGCCGACACTGTCCGCGAGGGTGCGCTGGCCATCGACCACGACTTCTGGGTCACCTCGCTCGACCTCGCATCGGTGAATGTGCAGGTCCAGGAGGCGATCCGGCCAGACCGGGCCGGCTGGGACGTCGTCGTCATCGACGAGGCCCACCGGATGACGCTCTCGGCCCAGTCCTACTACCAGCTCGGCCGCCTGAAGAGCAGCGCGCCGCGCGTACTTCTGATGACCGCCACGCCCCATCGCGGGAAGGAGACGCTCTTCCGCGGGCTCCTCCACCTCGTCGATCCCGACGTCTTTCCGTCGGTCGAGCAGAGCGACGACCTCGGCCGACAGCTCAAGCCAGGATCCGTGCACTTCCTTCGGCGGATGAAGGAGGACCTGGTCGACTACGACGGCGTGACCCGCCTGTTCAAGGGCCGACGCGCCCGCAATCTGTCTGTCGCCCTCAACGCGACCGAGGAGGCGTTCTACCAGCAGGCGCTGGCCCTCGTCGACCAGTACTTCCCGCCCACGGCCGTGACGCTGGCCAAGATGGTGTACGGCAAGCGGGCAGCGTCGAGCCTGTACGCCCTCCGAGAGACGCTCAAGCGCCGGCGCGACCTCATGGGTACCGACAGCCCGACCCATGCAGCTATGCTCGTCGACCCCGAGTTCGAGGACGAGGCCGGCCGCGACCTCGCGAAGGTCGTCGTCGAGCAATCGCTCTCGGCTCGCGCCGAGAAGGAGGATCTCAAAGCGGCGATCCGCCAGCTTGATCTGGTCCTCGACAAGCCCGACCTGCCGGTCTCGAAGTGGCCGCGGATGGTCGAGGAGTGTCTGGCGGCCAAGGGGATCCTGCCCGGCAACGGCATGCAGGTGGTCGTCTTCACCGAGTTCGCCGACACCGCCGAATGGCTGGTCGGTCAGTTCCGGGCCGAGGGTTACAGCGCCGAGCGGTACTCGGGCCGCGACCTGGACCCGGCTCGCGAAGCCGTCCGCCAGCGGTTCGAGAGGCGCGAGTTCCAGGTCATCGTCTCGACGGACGCCGGGAACGAGGGCATCGACCTCCAGACCGCCCACGTCCTCGTCAACTGGGACATCCCCTGGTCGCTCGTGCGCCTCGAGCAGCGGATGGGGCGCATCCACCGCGTCGGCCAGACCCGCGACGTTGAGCCTCTACAACCTCGTCGCCACGGGCACGAAGGAGGGGCAGGTCCTCGAGGTCCTGCTGACCAACTTCGTCGTCGCCGCGAACCAGCTCGACGGGAAGATGTTCGACAGCCTGAGCCTGCTCGCCGAGCTGGTGAACCTCGACTTCGAGCAGACATTGGCGCGCACTTACGACTCGCCCGAGCGGGCCGCGGCGGCGCTCGAGGCGGCCAAGGGCGCCTCGTCCGAGCGGCTTGCAGCGGCCGCCAGGCGTGCGTCCGCCGAGGAGGATGCGCTGCGGAGCGCCGTGGACATCGCGAAGGGTACGACGCGCACGGCATCTCGGACGTCTTCTCCCACTTGAAGGCCCCGACGCCAGGCTGAGCGTCCGCTGCTACATCGCTGCCCGCGACACACCCCAGCACTTCGCCATGAGGAGCCCGCCATGAGCGCGCCCGACTTCTCCGGAACCCGCATTCTTGTCGTCGGCGGTGCCGGCTTCGTCGGCAGCAATCTCGTGCATCAGCTGCTCGCGCAGGCTCCACGGGAAATCCTCGTCGTTGACAACCTCCTGTCATCCGACATGGCGAACGTGCCCGCGGACCCGCGCGTTCGCTTCGTGTACGGCTCCATCACCGACGACCGCATTCTCGCGGCACTGCCGGCGGACCTCGACTACGCGTTTCACCTGGCCTGCTTCCACGGCAACCAGTCGTCCATCGCCGATCCGCTGGGCGACCATGACAACAACACGCTGACGTCGCTGAAGCTGTTCGACCGTCTCAAGGACATCCGTTCCCTGCGCAAGGTGGTTTACGCCGCCGCGGCCTGTGCCGTCGCAGAAAAGACCTACGACACCGCGAGCGCCACGACAGAAGAGCAACCGGTCACGCTTTATCACGACAGCCCCTACTCGATCTCCAAGATCATCGGCGAGCTGTACGGCAACTTCTACTTCCAGCGCCACAAGCTGCCCTTCGTCAAGGCGCGCTTCTCGAACGTCTACGGGCCACGTGAAATCCTCGGCGCAGGGCGCTGGCGAGGCACCGTGCACACCGTGTGGCGCAACGTGACGCCGACCTTCGTGTGGCGCGCGCTCAACGGCGAGGCCTTGCCCCTGGACAATGGCGGAAACGCGAGCCGCGACTTCATCTTCGTCGAGGACATGGCGCGAGGCCTGATGGCCTGTGCCCTTCGCGGCGGCCCCGGCGAGGTCTACAACCTCGCAACTGGCCGGGAAACCACAATTCTCGAGCTCGCTACGCTCATCAACGAGTACACGGGAAACAAGACTCCGCTCGACTTGCGTCCTGCCCGTGACTGGGATCGTTCCGGCAAACGGTTTGCGTCGACGGAAAAAGCCGAACGTGAACTCGGCTTCACGGCACGGGTGACGATCGCTGAGGGCCTGCAGCGGACGGTCGACTGGACCCGTGGCAACGCGGACCTCGTGCGCCGCTGCATTGCCGCACACGACAAGATGATGGCGCAGGCGCTCAGCCAGTCCGGTGCCTCGTAAGCCTGTCCAGGCCCCTTCACATTCCCCGCAAGACTGATATCAGGCGGCGCGCCTGACCCACAAGCGCAAACCGCAT
>VGPE01000068.1 GCA_016875645.1 Chloroflexota bacterium | reverse complement strand
ACCGGGATCCGGATCGTGCGAGCCTGGTCAGCGATGGCGCGGGTGATGCCCTGGCGGATCCACCACGTGGCGTACGTGGAGAACTTGAAGCCGCGCTCGTACTCGAACTTCTCGACGCCGCGGATCAGGCCGGCGTTGCCCTCCTGGATCAGGTCCAGGAACGACAGGCCGCGGTTCATGTACTTCTTGGCGACCGACACGACCAGGCGCAGGTTGGCGCTGGTCATGTGCTCACGCGCCTTGACGCTGCGCCAGACGAGCTCGCCCTCGCGCTGCGAGAGGCGGGTGCCCTCCGGGATGGAGGGGTCGTAGCCAAGCTCCTTGAGCAGGGCCGCCTCTGCGCCGCCGTCCGCGACTCGTGCTTCGATCCAGCACTGGAGGGCCGGGTAGGCGACCTCTTCTCGAGTCCAGTCGTAGAGCTCGCGCAGCGGCGCCGTCCCGGCGGCCTCCTGGCCGCTGTGAACGGCCAGGTACGCGAGGTCCAGCAGTCCGATGAAGCTCTCCGCGTCGAGCCGCTCGTTGTAGATGGCGCGCAGCCGCTTGGCCTCCTCGACCACTTCGCGGGTGCGCTCGCCGGTGGCGTCGTTGACGGCGCTGCCAAGGCCCGGATCCGGGGCCGTGACCAGCAGCCCGGCGGCGGCGGGGTCGGACAGCGCCGCGCCCAGGATGGTGTGGGCCTCGTTGCCGTACGGCAGGCGGTATTGCGGCTTCTTGGTGCGGGTGGTGGACTCGGTGTCGTGGCGGGTCCACTCGTGGAGGCTCACGATGGCCTGCCAGGGCGCATCGACGATCTGCTCGCCGAGCTCGATCGCCTTGGCGAGGACGACCTCCTCCTCGGCATTGAGGAGGGGCACGCGCGCGATCTCGTGGAGATACATCCGGACGGGGTCGCCGAGCAGGTCCGCCTCTTCGTCGCGGACGGCCTCGGCCTCTTCGTCCTCGTCCTCCTCGATCGCCTCGATCGCCTCTGCCTCGACCGCGACGAGGGCGTCGGGCGTCGGCTCGAGGATGGCGGCGTCGTCGGCCCCCTCGACGGCAACGTCTGCGAGGGCAGGGTCGAGCGCGGGATCGAGCGCCAGGAGCTCGCTCCCGAGATCGTCGTCGTGGGACTCGAGGGACAGGTCTGCGGCGTCAAGGCCGCGTCGGGTGCTGTTCAGGTCAGTGCGCAGGAGATCGGTCAAGGTTCCTCTTCAGGCATGCTGCAGTGTGAGCCATCCGGGAGGTTGCTGCGTGGTCGCGGCGCTGGGACGCCGCCGCCCTCTCACTCGCTTTCTACCCAACGCGCGACGGGCTCCGGTCGTGACGGCCGCAAGCGGTCGCCGTTTGGATCGCAGTGGGGGACGTGTCAAGTCTTGACACGTTGCGGTGCTTGCATTCTACGTCGCGCGGCACCCTCTTGACAATCCCCATGTCAATACTTCCCGGGAGTATTGACAACTCGGCATCCCTGCCGCGGTTGTCGTCCCACCTCCGCGTCGCTGCCCAGGGCCGGAGGCTGCAACCGCGCGGGCGGCGAGGCCCACGGCAGGCAAGCGGCCATCGCGGTAGGCTCATCACCGTGACCCGCTACGCCATCGACACACGGTTTCTTGCCTGGGCCGCTGCCGCAACCATCGGTTCTCTGCTGGCGCTCGGGCTGACAAGCGCGATCATCCCCAACCCGGTCTTCGGGCGGCAGATCCCGCCCGAGCCCTTCGCGATCGCCGTCTGGCTCGTTTCGGCGCCGCTGATGGGCCTGGTTGTCGCCACGTATCTGGCGCGGCCGCAGGCATCCGTGACACTCCCTGCGCCGCTGGTCCAGGTCCCCGAGGAGGAGGATCGGCGGTCACTGCTGGGCTACGTCGGCGGCTTCGGCGCGTTCCTCGCGATCGGCTGCCCGGTGTGCAACAAGGCCATCCTGGTGCTCCTCGGCACCAGCGGCGCCCTCAACATCTGGGCCCCGCTCCAGCCGGTCCTGGGTGCCGCATCGCTTGCGGTTCTCGTCGCGACGCTCATCTGGCGCCTCCGCATTCGGGCGCGCGACGGCGCCTGCGCGGTGCCGGCTTCGTAAGCGGCAGGTCTGCGACTAGGCCGGATCAGTCATGCCGGCGCGGCAGTCGCCTGCGCTCCGGGCTCGGACACGCCGCGGGCAAGAAGAATCGCCCAGATCGGAACGAAGATTCCGGACGCCCGGTAGCCGCAGTCGCAGTAGTACAGGGTCGCTGCCCGCGCCGATGGGTCCAACTGGTTCGGCCACATTCCCGACCTTCAGCGCAAGCACGGACTGCTCGACGGGTACTGCGAGCAGATCGGACGGGACCCGGCCTCCATCCTGCGGACGGTGACGCTGCCGTTGCTCCTGGTCGAGTCGGAGGCGGAGGGACGCCGGGCGTTCGCGGCGATCGATCCGGCGCGCCGTGGCATCCTGCCCCCGGGCACGCCAGAGCAGCTCGCGGAGCGCGTGCGCGCCTACCTTGCCGCAGGCTTCGGCGGCGTGATCTTCCGCACGGTTCGCCCGACCACACCCGAGTGGATCGACATGGCCGCCGAGGTGATTCGCCTGATCCGGTAGGGCCCGAGCCGCGCGGCAAAATCTCGTTCGCACGCGGCCGCAGCGCGTGATACAGTCGATGCAACGGTTGCAACCAGTGTGACCGGAAGACGCGGCACGACGACACTCCTCTCACGGTTCCCGGCGAGAAAGGTTCGCTGGAGCCGCACGAGAAGGAGTGTTTTTCGTTGATTTCCTATGCGGACAAGGTGCTCACCTGTTCCGACTGCGGGCAGGAGTTCACCTTCACCGGCAGCGAGCAGCAGTTCTACGCGGATCGCGGCTTCACCGAGCCGCGTCGCTGCTCGTCGTGCCGCGCAGCCCGCAAGGCATCGCGCGGTGACTCGCAGGGTGGCGGCGGCTATGGCAGCGGCTACTCCGGTGGTTCCGATGGTGGCTACGGCGGCGGCAGTGGCGGCTCGCGCGGTCCGCGCGAGATGTTCTCCGCCACGTGCTCCAGCTGCGGCCGCGAGGCCCAGGTCCCGTTCAAGCCGAACGGCATGAAGCCGGTCTACTGCAGCGACTGCTTCAGCGCCCGTCGCTGATGCGGCTCGCTCACTGAGCGGTCGCAACCCGAGGGCCCGGCGTGCAAATCGCCGGGCCCTCCTGATTCCCGGGCGGATCCGCGGTCGGCCGCCTCGGGGCGGCCGTGCCCGGGTCGGCGAGAGCGGGGGTGGGCGCTCGGGGCCCGGCCGTCGGGCAATTCGGCCCGCCTCGGGCGGGTCCCCTGACTCTGGCCCCAGGTCGCCGCGGGCCGCAACCTCGACTCGGATCTGCTGATGCTCCGCAGGAGGACACATCCGATGAAGGTGCTGGTGACGGCCGCGTCGAGGCACGGATCGACCGAAGAGATGGCCCGGGAGATCGCCGCGATCCTGGACAAGGCCGGCCTCCCGACCGTCGTCGCATCGCCCGACGAGGTGCAGGATCTCGCCGAGTACGACGCGGTCGTGCTCGGCAGTGCCATCTACCTCGGCCGCTGGCTCGATCCGGCGAAGGCCTTCGCGGCGCGCTTCGCCACCGAGTTCGAGCGGGTTCCGCTCTGGGCGTTCTCCAGTGGTCCGATCGGCGATCCGCCGAGGCCATTCGGGGCGCCGCCAGAGGTCGTCGCGATCCTGGAGCCCCTGAACGTCCGCGAGCACCACATCTTCTCCGGAGAGGTCGATCGGGGCGAGCTCGGGCTTGGGGAGAAGCTGCTCACCCGCGCAACCGGGCTTGCCGAGGGCGACTACCGGCAGTGGGCCGAGATCGGTGCCTGGGCGGCAGGCATCGCGGAGACGCTCAGGAAGGACCTGGGCTGGCGCCACGAGGGTGCCGCCGAGCGAGAGGCCGCGCTCAAGGAGTGGTGGGAGGCCCAGCTCCACCAGTCGACGGCGGCCGGGTAGCCTCCGGGCGGCTTCGCTGCCCTTACGCGGTCGGAGGGACGAAGGTCAGCAGCCGCCGCGGGTTGTCGACGAACAGCATCTCGATCTCGCGGTCGGTCATCCCGGCCCAGCGGAAGCCGTCCCGTACGCGCTCCAGCAGGTGGCTGAAGCCCCAGCCGCCGTTGGCGATCTGCATGCGCTTGAAGCTGACGTCGTGGGCAACGGTCACCTGGCCGACATACCCCGCTTCGGCGAGGCGCGCGATGTCCCGCACGCGGACCCCGTCCTGCACGGACGAGCGGTCCCAGGCCCGGTTCGTGCTCTCGTAGCCGAACTCGTCGTACTCGATCGTGAGGCCGCGCCGCAGCAGCGAGAGCTGCTGTTCGGGGTCCTGGCCCGTCCGGTCCATGTGCGAGAAGACCGTCCGCGTGAGATCGCCGCCGACGGCCTCGATGGTGTCCGCGAGCATGTGCTGGATCGCGCGGTTGCCGGGCACGTAGGACTGGTGGACGTTGAGATGGGCCCCGGTTCGAGCCTGGGCGCGGGCGGCAGCACGCAGCGATCGCAGCTCGCGTTCGGTCGGGACCGTCGTGCCGATCTCGCCGATGTGGCCGGCCCGGATGCCCGTGCCATCGACGCCGATTTCGATGTCGCGGACGATCTCGTCGGTGATCTGGTCCTCAGTGAGGGCATCGAACGCGGCCGGCAGGCAGCGGTCCTGGTAGTAGCCGGCGCCCATCGTGACGTGGACGCCGGTGGCTTCCGATACACGCCGGATCGCCTGGGGATCGCGCGCGAGGCCGACGGTCGTGCAGTCGACGATCGCGCTGCCGCCGGCTGCCGCGAACCGCCGCACCTCTTCGATCACGGTCGCCTCGTCGTCGACGAACAGCTCATCGATGTTGGCGAACCAGTCCCAGCGTGAGCGGGCGTGCGTGGCGGGAGTTGCCGGGGCGTTGGCGAAGCTGCCGTCGATATCCCACTCGGCGCGGCGGTGCATGGGCCGCAGGTCGAAGAACAGGTGCTCGTGCATGAGCGTCGGTCCGAGCTCGGCCGGTTCGATCAGACCCAGCACGGTCTGGATGCGCCCGACGCGGTCAGTCATGTCAGGTCCTTCAGCTGGTCACACGGAGACGATGGGTCAGCACCCGGCCCTGGCCATCGACGATGCACCAGTGCGTCGCGAGCACGTCTCCGTTCGTCAGGCGGGTGAGCGAGCCCTGGCCGAAGCGGATCGACCACGCGAACTCGTGGAAGGCCTGGCCGTCCCGGGTCTGCTGGCGCATGCCCGCGCCCCAGATCAACTGCTCCTCGAGTGTCCGCCAGCGGTCGCCGCTCACGTCGGCGCGGCGGACGTACAGCCCGACATCCTGCCCGCGGTGGGAGTGGATGCTCAGCACCTGCTTGTCGCTGAGGGCGAGCAGGTTGGCCGACTCGGCCGCGATCCCGGTGTCGACGGGCGCAGACCACGTGTAGCCGTTGTCGTGCGAAAACGTCACCTGGTTGGTCAGATACCGGCCGCTGCTGAGTGCAAACGCCCAGCAGATCGCGACCAGGTGGCCCGGGGCAAGCTCGGCGATGTGCGACTCGTAGGCGGCGACGCTGTGATCGGGCGTGTCGAAGTAGCGCTTCCGGTCGTCCCAGGTCCGGCCCCCGTCCCGGGACCGCAGCAGCACTCCGAACTGGCCGCTGGGATTGGTGCCGTCGGGCATCTTGAACAGGCCGCCGGTGGCCACGATGTCGCCGGAGCGCAGCTGCAGCGGCCGGCTGGGGATCTCCACCAGCTCGGGCGTGGTGGTCGGGAAGACCCGCGGCCGGCTCCACGTGCGGCCCTCGTCGGTCGAGAAGGCAACGGCGTTGTCGCCAGCGAGCGCGCCGTCGGTCTCGAGGATGGCGATCGGCTGCTCTGGATCCCGGCGATGGAACCGGTAGCCCAGCGCGATCAGCGAGCCGTCCGCGAGCACCCACGGCTTGTAGAAGTCGCTGATGGGGAAGGGGTCGGCCGTGCCATCGTCGAGCGGCCCCTCCTCGGTCCACGTGCGGCCGAGATCCGCGGAGCGCAGGACGTGCGTGCGCAGGTTGACGGCCTCGAACGCCTCGCCGATCACGACGAGGGCGAGCAGGTCGCCCGACGGCAGCTGGACGATGCCCGGGAAGTAGCCGTGCCTGCTGCGCAGCATCGGCTTGGGGTTGTCGAAGATGACATGGCTTTCGACGATCTCGATCATGATCGGGAAAGGTACGCGACACCGCGGGAGCCAGTGAGCCGGGCCGCGAGGGCGGCGCGCGTGTGGACGCACCGGCCCTTGCGCCTCGTCGCACAATCGCGCAATGCCACAACGAGCCGTGGAGCTGATCCTCGCACGCCAGCTGGCCAGCAGCCTGACCGTCCCGGTGCTGCTGATTGATGCGATGGGCGACCTGATCTACTTCAACGAGCCCGCGGAAGCGGTCTTCGGCCGCCGGTTCGACGAGATCGACTCGCTGCCGCTTGCCCAGCGTGCCGCAATCCTCGCTCCGCGCGATCGCGACGGCCGGCCGCAGCCGCCCGAGCAATTGCCGAGCGTCCGCGCCATTCGCGAGCGGCGACCGGTGCACGGCGCGTTCTGGATCACCGGCCTCGATGGGCGCCCGCGCGCGACCGAGTCCACGGCGGTCCCGATCGAGGGCATGCAGGAAGCGGTGATCGGGGCACTCGTGTTCATCTGGCTGAGCGAGTTCCCGCCTGCCACGGAACTCGGCTCGGTCGGTGCGGTTCCGCTGGCGGGCCGGGGTGCCGCTGTGTCCGGCCACGACTGAGCAGGGGCGATGCGAGTCACGATCTGGGGTTCACGCGGGTCCATCGCCGCGGCCGGACCCGACACCGTCCGCTACGGTGGCAACACGTCCTGCGTGGAGGTCCTGGCCTCCGATGGGACGCAGCTGATTCTTGATGCAGGGACCGGGCTGCGGCGGCTCGGTGCGAGCCTCGACGGCTCCGCGCACGTGGCGCACTTGCTGCTGACGCATCTCCATATGGACCATATCGTCGGCCTCGGGTTCTTCCGCCCGTTCTTCGATCCCGACGCGGAACTGCATGTCTGGGGGCCGCCCTCCACGACGTTGGACCTGCGGACGCGGCTCACGCGGTACCTCTCGCCGCCGCTGTTCCCGGTCCGGCTGCGCGACCTCGACTCACGACTCGAGCTGCATGACGTCCCGCTCACGACGTGGACGATCGGGCCGTTCACGATCACGGCCGACCTGATCGTCCATTCGGGGCCCACCGTGGGCTACCGGATCAGTGAGGGAGGGCGGACGTTCGCCTACCTGCCCGATCACGAGCCAGCGCTCGGCGGGCTCGATCGGGGCCCGAGTGGGCCTCAGGCTGGGCGCTGGCCGACGGCGTCGACATGCTCTTCCACGACGCCCAATACACGGGCCCCGAGTACCAGGGCCGCGTCGGCTGGGGCCACTACACGCTCGAGCACGCGGCGACGTTCGCCCGGCTCGCCCGGGTCCGTCGGCTCGTGACGTTCCACCACGACCCTGCCCACGACGACGAAACGCTCGATCAGCTGACGGAGGAGGCCATCCGGCACGCGCCCGACCTGGAACTGTGGGCCGGCTGCGAAGGGTCCGTCTTCGAGCTCTGAGGGTCCAGCCGGCTTGAAGCGGGCGGGATCGCCACGGCGACACGACGCGTACACTCGCCCCTTCATGACCTCGTCTGCGCACCCACCGGCCGGGGGCCGGACGAGTCCCCAGGGCGACCCCCGCCCGGGTCGACGCCCGACGGCACAGCACCAGCAGGAACAGCTCGGCGACCCTCCGATCACGCGCGAGCAGCTGGTCATCACCATCGGAGTCCTGGCGGCGCTCACCACCGCTGCGCTCGATTTCAGCGTGGTCGGGACGGCGATGCCCACGATCATCGGCCAGTTGGGCGGCCTCTCGGAATACGCGTGGGTCTTCACGGGCTACATGCTCACGTCGACAACCACGGTCCCCCTCTTCAGCAAGCTCGCCGACATCTACGGCCGCAAGCCGATCTTCCTGTTCGGCCTCGCCGTCTTCGTCATCGCCTCGATGCTGTGCGGGATCTCGGGCTCAATGTTCGAGCTGATCGCCTTCCGCACGCTCCAGGGGCTGGGCGCCGGCGCCCTCCAGCCGATCGCGTTCACGATCGTCGGCGATATCTACACGCCTGCTCAGCGGGCCCGGATCCAGGGCCTCTTCTCGGCGGTCTGGGGCACCTCGGCGGTCATCGGGCCGGCCCTCGGCGGCATCATCACGACCACCGTCGGCTGGCCCTGGGTGTTCTTCATCAACCTGCCGGTCGGCATCCTCGCCGCGATCATCGTGCTCCGCGCGTTCCACGAGAAGCTCGAGCGGCGTTCGCACCAGATCGACTGGCCCGGGATGGTGACGCTCACCGGCGGCGTTGCCGTCCTGCTCTTCGCGCTCTCGGAAGGTGGCGATGAGCTCGGCTACGGCTCGCCGGCTTTCATCGCGCTGCTGGCGTTCTCGGTGGTGCTGCTGGTCGGGTTCGTGGTGATCGAGCGCCGTGCCCCGGAGCCCCTCATCGACTTTCGGCTCCTGAAGGTGCCCGTGATCCGCGCCGGCCTGGCGGTCGGCACGTTGTCGGGTGTCGTGATGTTCGGCCTCACCACGTTCGTCCCACCACTGGTGCAGGGCGTCCACCTGGGGACGCCCCTCGAGGCCGGCGCCGCGGTGGCCGCCATGTCGATCGGCTGGCCGATCGGGTCGGTCATCGGGGGCCGGCTCATGCTTCGCTACGGCTCGCGCAACCTCGTGATCAGCGGTACGGCGCTCCACATTGCGGGGACGGCCCTGCTCACGCAGGCGGTCGCGATCCCAGACCTCTGGGTGCCCATGCTCTCGACGGGCATTGCCGGGTTCGGGATGGGCATCGCCTCGACACCGATCATGGTCTCGATCCAGGGCTCCGTGGCCTGGGCGCAGCGCGGCGTCGCGACCGGGCTGCAGCAGTTCAGCCGCTCGATCGGCGGCTCGGTCGGGGTCGGGCTCATGGGCGGCATCCTCACCGCGGCCGTCGGGACGCATTCAACAGTGATCCTGGACCCGTTCCGGCGCAACTCGGTGCCGCTGGAGGAACTCGCGGCCACCCGGGACGCGATGGGGAGCGGCCTGCTCATCATCGTCTGGATCGTCTTCGTGGCCTCCCTGGCCACCTTCCTCATCGCTCTGCGCTCCATGCCGCGGATCCACATCCGCGAACTGGATCGGGGAGGCGAGCGAGCGCGGCAAGATCTCGCAGCGGCCCCCGACGCGGCGAACCCGATCGAAGGCGCCGTCGAGCCCGTCTGAGGCGTTGCGGTCGTGCCTGGCCAGGGCTACAATCCGGCCACGGCGGCGCTCTCCGCCGGACCTCCAGACCGCGTGCCTGCGCCACCGGCGGAGCGGGGGTAAAGGGGATGATGTCCTCGGAGCGGGCGTCTGGCTGTGGGTCAATCACCTCCACCAGGGCGGCCGTCCGGCGGCGCAGGGTGTCGGATCGCGCTGCCGAGCGGAGGTTCCGATGACCACCCAGAAGCACCTCAAGCGCCGCGTCCGCGAGCGCATGTCCCAGACCGGCGAGCGGTATGCCGCGGCCCGCCGGAGCGTGGTCAACCATGAACGCGCTGGGACCGACGCGGACCCGACCCAGGCCGCCGGCATCCATCCCGAGACGTCCGCCCTGCGCGGCGCGCTCGCGCAGATCGGCGTCATCGCGCCCCACGCCGGTCGGCCATGGACCGAAGCCATGCTGCTGGGTCTCGGGGGCGGACCCGGGATCGGTGTGTTCTCCTTCCACTACGCCGCCTCCGACTTCTCGTCCTTCTACCTCGGCGCGCGGCATCTCTGGGACGACAGCCCGGCCTTTCTTGCCGCCGCCGCCCGGCGCGCGGGCGCAAGGACGGCCGTCCTGGAGACGGGCTCGACGCGGGCTGCTTCAACGCACCTGCGCGAGGCGCTGGCGGCCGGACGCGGCGTGATCGCGAGCGTCGACGTCCAGCCCCTTGGCTACCGCGCGATTCCGGCCGAACCGGCGGGCGGCGGGTACCACGTGGTGTTGGTCCGCTCGGCGGACGACGACCGCGGGACCGTCACGGTCCAGGACCTCTTCCCTGGCCCCATCGAGGTCCCCGCGACCGCCTTCGAAGCGGCCCGGGCCCGCATCCGGAGCCAGAAGCACCGCCTCGTCGTGGTCGAGCTTCCCGCGGAAAATGCGGTGGCGCTGTCGCTCGAGACCGCGGCCCGGGAGGCCCTGATCGCGGCCGCCGATGGCCTCGAAGGGTCGCTCGATCCGTCGGCCGGCGGCCGTCGCGGGCGAAACTTCAACCTCGATGCTCTTGCGACGTGGGGGGACCGGCTGCACGGGGATCGCACGGCCGACGGCTGGGCGCGAATGTTCCCGCGTGGACACCGGCTGTGGCGCGGCCTGAGCTCGATCGCGCAATACGTGAACCACGCCGGGACCGGCGGCGGGTTGCTGCGGCCGCTGTACGCCCGGTTTCTACGCGAGGCGGGCGCGGCGCTGGGGTGGCCGGCGCTTGACGACGCTGCCGCGCGCTACGAAGCACTTGGCCGGGATTGGAGTGCGCTGGCTGCGGCCGCGCTGCCGGCGGACGTCCCGGAGCTGGCCGAGACGGGCCGCTTGCTCGCGCGGCGCGAGTCGGCGTTCCTGGACCGCGGGCCGGCCGCGACCGACGAGTTGCACGAGATCTGGTCGCGCCTCGCCCAGATCGAAACCGGCATGCGGACGGCATTCCCGCTCGACGACGCGGCGGTCGACGGCCTGCTGGCCGGGCTTCAGGCACGCGTTCGGGACCTGGAGTCAGGCGAGCGTGCCGCCGCCAGAATGCTCCGGACGATCGCTGGCGAATCGACTCCGCGGTCCGATGGAAGAGGAGGCGTGCGCTGATGGCGAAACCTGTGCAGACGTGGGAGCTCTGGTACCCCGAGGCCGGCGCAAGCGGGCTGGAGTTCGCCCACGGGCGAATCGACCCGACCAGGGTTCTGTGGGTCCACGCCGCGCCGCCTGTCCTGGCCGTCACAATTCGGGAAGGTGACGACCGCGTGACGGCGCGTGGCGAGCCCCTTCGGCATGTGGGCGCTCAATTGCCGCTGACCCGGCTGGAACTGGTCGGGGAGAGCGTCGTCCGCGAGGACCGCTGGCCGACGGATTCTGATCTCGGGTCGCTGGTGATCCTGCCCGGCGGCGAGGTCGGAACGCTGCTTGGGTGGTGGAACGCCCCGGACGGCAGCGAGTGGCGCTGGCAGGTGGAGTTCTACAACCACCGCTGAGAAGCGGCGCGGGGTCGTCGTCCGCGCGACCCCGCCCACGACCAAGCCTGGCGCGGTTGACCTGCTTGCGGGCGTTGCGTCCGCGCGCCGGACCTGTGGGGGATGACTGACGAGGGATGGCCGGCCCGACGGCGGCGCGACACGCTCCGGTCATGGTTCCACCGGATTCAGCGGACGTCGGCGCACTGTCCGACGGGGGCGCCCAGCAGACGATGACGGGCGCCGCATTAAGCGACGTCGCGAGGGCGCTTGTCGTGGCCTCGCCGCTGAGCCTCGAAGTCGCCCGCCACCGCGCTTCCGAAATCGATCGGTCGCTTTCGGAGCTCCGGGCGAGCCTGCGTTCCCGGGCCGACGACATCGAGCCCGCGATGGCCTACCGCTGGCGGCTCCTCGACGGGCACGAGGCCTTCTGCCGAGGCCGCTACGGGGAGGCGCTCGCGATCTTCGAGAACGCCGTGCGCGAAGCCCCGCGTCGGGTCGAGGGACACCTCAGCGCGGGCCGGACGCTGCTGCGGCTCGGTCGCGTCGGCGAAGCGCGCGACGCCTTTGCGCGAGCGGCCGCGCTCGAGCCCGAGAACCGCGCCGCCGCGGCCGGCATCGCCGACTGCGACTGGAGGGCGGGCCTCCCGGTTCTCGAAGCCTTACCGCCGGCGACTGCGGCCCGCC
>VGPE01000067.1 GCA_016875645.1 Chloroflexota bacterium | reverse complement strand
GGTCCGCGATGTGGACCTGCATGCAGTAGCCGGTGGTGATCGGCAGCTCGTACCAGCGGTCGGGCGCGATGCCGTCCGGGCCGCCGGGGAAGATGCGCACGCCGTAGATGCGGGCGAGCACGAGGTCGGCATGACCGTCAAGGTCGAGGTCGGCGATCGCGTAGGCGTACGTTTCGCCGCCCGAATGGAGATCGATCCGCCGGTCGATGTCGAACCGCCGCGGGTCGTTGGCGCTGCCCGGGTAGACGAAGACCGGGAACTCCTTCCAGCGCGAAGTGGGACCGGCGACGGTGCTGTTGAGGATCAGCTCCGGGCGCCCGTCGCCATCGAGGTCGGCGGAGGTGGCGCCCATGCCGCCCCCCAGCGGCAGCCGCGTGACGCGATCCATGGAGAGCCCGGCGGGCCCGTTCCAGAGCAGCAGCGAGTCCACGTCGTAGGTCGTGTCGTCCTCGTGCACGCTGACCACCAGTTCCGGGCGGCCGTCGGCGTCGAGGTCCACGGCGTGGAGCCACGCCGCGTACGGGATCGGGAGTGTTGCCGCGACGACGTCGAGTGCGTCTGCACGGCGGACCTGGATCTCACCCGCCGCCGCGACCAGCAGTTCGGCCCGCCCGTCGCCGTCGACGTCTGCGATTTCGATCGCCAGGGCGCCGGCCCAGAACTGGGTCTGCAGCCCCGGGATCTCCAGGACCGTGTGGCAATCGGCCGACACGCCATCGGGGCCGTTCCAGTAGATCCGGACCTGGTCGCCACCGGCGAACAGGATCTCGGGCCGGCCGTCTTCGTCGAGATCTGCCAACCGGACCTGCGAGGCCGCTCGCGTCGGAAGGCGAATCGGGTCGCGCTCGAAACCACCCGCCTCGCCCCGCCGTCCGGGGTAGACGTACGAGTCGGTCTCGACGATGTACTCCGTTCGCAGGTTGGCGACCACCAGGTCCTGGGTCCCCCGACCCAGCACGTCTCCCAGGCCAAGTGCGACGGCCGCGACCCCGGTCAGCCCGACCTGCGCCGTACCGTCCTCGAAGCGGCGCCCATCGCGCTGGAGGAACGCCTGCAACGGGCGCGGCCGGCCCTCGTTGTGGTGGTCGGTCCAGGCGGAGGTGAGGAGCAGGTCCAGTCGTCCATCGCCGTCGAGGTCGGCCACCACGACGTCGTAGGCGCCGGTCGTCTCGAATTCGGTGCGCTCGCCGGTGAGGCCGCCCGGGCCGCCCCAGTACACGAAGGACGTGAGCTCCGAGGTCACGCCGTTCTCGCCATTGACGACGATCAGGTCGAGGTGGCCGTCGCCGTCGAGGTCGATTGCCCGGCAAAGCCAGCCGCTCGGGTTCGGCAGGTCGCGCCAGGTCCAGGTGGCCGCGGGGCCGGGCGCCGCGCCGTCCGCCAGGGTGAACACCCGGGTCGGGCCGCGGTCCAGCGAACCGTGCGTGTTGGGGATGACGATGTCCGGCCGACCGTCGCCGTCGAGGTCGGTGCGGTGGATCCGCTCGATCTCGCCGCGCGCGTTGACGTAGAGGTTGCTGCCGCCGTCGTCGAACCGGCCCGTGGCGAAGGCCTCGCGGCCGCCGTGGACGATCCGGGTCACGAGGCGGTGCTCCCGGCGGCCTCCGCGGATTCGGGCAGGCCGGCCAGCCACCTGCCCTCGGCGACGAGGGTGGCGCCCGGCACCGAGCGATCCAGGGTCAGGCCGGCCTTTCCGAGGTCCTCCACCAGCTCGTCGAGCGCCTCGTCCGTGTCCGCGAGGCCCGCCGCACCGCAGGTGATCCGGTCGACGCCCATCTCCTTCCACGCGATCAGCTCGTCGGCGCGCGTGGTGAGCGCATCGAGGTCGTAGCACATGACGGCCGGCAGATCTTCCTGGGCCATCATCCGTTGATTGCCCGTGACCCGAAGGCCCTTGTACGGGAACGCCGGGTGGGTGCCGACGTTGATCGCCAGGGTCGCGGGGTCGCGCCCGATCTCGTCGCAGCGGTCGCGCAGCACGGCGAGGCCGGCGGGCATGCCCTCGAGCGAGAGGTCGATGCCGATCTCGTCGCAGTACTTCGCGGCGAGGCGCATCGTGACGTTGCGCCCGTGGCCGCCGATCAGCAGCGGAATGCGCGGCTTCTGCGCACCGTGCGGCGCTCCGCCCAGGTTCGACACCCGCGCGTAGCGGCCCTCGAAGGTGAACGGCGGCTCGCCCGCCCGGGTGAGCCGGCTGATGATCTCGAGGTGCTCGCTCAGGATCGCGAGGCGCTCCTTCGTGTCCGGGTAGGGCACGCCCCATGCCTCTGCCTCGCTGACCTTGAACCCCGCGCCCAGGCCGAGGATCAGGCGGCCGTGGCTGATCGCGTCCAGGGTGGCGGCCATCTTCGCGGTGAGGGCCGGGTTGCGGAACGTGGAGTTGACCACGCAGAACCCGATCGCGATCCGCGGCACCGCGGCCGCGATGGCCGTCGAGAGGGTGAAGAAGTCGAAGATCGGGGCCTGGCGGTTCCACTTGGCCAGGACGTGCTCGCCGAACCAGAGCGAGTCGAACCCTAGTGCCTCGGCGCGCTGCGCGATGTGGAGGATCCTGTCCCAGGCTCTTGTGGCCGGCCAGCCCTCGAACTCGTCGAAGTACCCCTCCGGCGGGATGAGGCCGATCTTCACGGTGTCCCCTCCTGGTTTTCAGCGCAGATGGTGGCATGGCCCACGCCCATGCGGCCCGACTGCCGGGCGGTCACGCACCGGCCATGTACCACTCCCAGTAGCGAACCCCGCCGGCCGACGGGTGGAGGATGGCCGCTTTCTCGGGGCCGCGGAGGTTGTCGCTGACGAGCGCGTAGGCGACGCGCTGGTAGAGCGGCACGTACGGCAGCTCCTCATTGAAGATCTCGCTGCAGCGCCGGAAGAACGGGGCCTGCTCCGCCTGGTTGGGCGCAAGCAGGGCATCCCCGAAGTTCGCGTCCCACTCCTCGTTCCGCCAGCGCATGGAGTTGGATCCGTTGGGGTAGACGTGCTTCGAGCCGAGCGTGAGGTCGGAGCGCCACGGCGATCCATCCAGCGTCCCGAACGCGTAGGCAAAGGCGATATCGAAGTCCGGGCCCTGGTCCCCGTCGGTGTCGAGGTCCGTATCGGCGAAGAACGTCCGGACGAACTCCGCATCGGGGATCGGCGCAAGCTTGGTCCTGATGCCGACCGCGTTCCACATCTCGATGATCACCGGCACGTCCGGCTCCAGCTTGGGCGGGTAGTGCGCGACCTTCACCACATGCCGGGGGTTCCAGCCGATCTCGGCCAGCAGATCGCGGGCCTTCTGGACATCCCAGGGGTGATACTGCTCGAGGTCTTCGCTGCTGGCCCAGGGCGCAGTCCAGTGGTTCATCACCGCGGGCAGGCGCAGGACGCCGCCGAGAACGTCATTCACCAGGGTCTCGCGCTCGATGGCCCAGATCGTGGCCTGCCGGAACCGCTTGTCCAGGATCAACTTGGTGCTCGGGTCGCTCAGGTTGAACGAGTAGAAGTGGTTCAGGCCCAGGAACGACTTCTGGGCTGCCATCCCCCCGATCGCGGTCAGCCGCGTCAACTCGTGGGCAGTGAGCCGCGGGAAGAACTGGAAGTCGACCTCGCCGGCCTGCGTCGACGTGAGTTGGGCGGCCGCGTCCTCGTAGATGCGGATCAGGACCCGGTCCGCGCGCGGCCGGCCCTTCCAGCCGGTGCCGTTGGCGTAGTCGTCGAACGCCTCGAGGGTGACGTATTGGTACGGATCGGCCTCCACGACCCGATACGGCCCGGAGCCGATCGGCTGCTTCGTGGCGATCTCCAGGCTGGTGTAGTCCTCCAGGGCGGCCCCTTCGAATGGGTGGCGCGGCATGATCCAGATGGCCCCGAACAGGGTCGGCAGGACCGCGGCATTCGGCGCGTCGAGCACGAACCGGACGGTCCGCTCGTCGACCACCTGGATTCCGCTCGCACTGCGGCTGTTGTCCTCGACGACCGCCGCCGAGCCCGCAATGGGGGCGAGCAGCCGCGCGATGGTGGATCCGGCGCGGGCCTTGAGCGCCGTGTTGTACGTGAAGGCGACGTCGTGTGCGGTGACGGGTGTGCCGTCGTGCCAGGTGGCGCCGTCAGCCAGGACAAAGGTGTATTCCCGGGCGTCATCGCTGACGGCGTGGTTCGCGGCGAGGTCGTACAGGATCGTGCCATCGGGCGCAACGCTCAGCAGGCGCTGGGCGCACCAATTCCGCACGAACTCCAGGCCGGCAGATTTCCAGGTCAGCCAGCCCTCCACGAGACCGCCGTCGAACGCGCCGACCCGGATCGTGCCGCCGCGGGGCGTGGGCGTGGGGGCGGACGGTGATTCGCTCGAGGCCGGCGCATCGGAGGGGGCGGCAGTCGGCTCGGCCGTCGCTGCCGGGGTCGGGGTTGCGGCTGTCGTGGGTCCCGACGTGGGTGGGCCCGGTGTCGACGACTGGAGGACCGCCGAGCCGCACGCGGCGACGACCGAGGCGGATGCGCCGGAGAGAGCGAGGAAGCGCAGGACGTCGCGCCGCGAGAGGCGTCGATCGAGAATCGCGAACCCGCCGGGTTGATCCGCGCCATGGGCACCGGCTGGGGCGGTCACGCGCTGGTCGAACACTGGGTCGGCTGGTTCCGCAGGTCTCGGCGCGACTCGGGCGCCCGAAGGGTCAGGAGGCCACAAGGTATTGCATCACCATTGCAACGGCAAGGGTCGGGTTGCAGGTGGCCTCAACTCGCCACGCGAGTCCGGAGAGCCGGCCGGATCTCCGGGCGGAGGCGGACGCCATGGCCGGGCGCGTCGGAAGGCCGAAGCCAGCCGTCCTCGAAGAGTGGCTGGCCGGTGACGAACTCCTCGTACCAGCCGAAGTAGAAGGCTCGGACCATCTCGGTGAGCGCGGCTGCGTCGGCATGCAGGGCCACATGCACGCTGATCGCCAGGTTCACGGGGCCCTGGCAGTCATGCGTATTCAGTGACCGACCCCGCAGGCCCGCCAGGTCCGCGACTCGACGCAGTCCCGTGACGCCGCCGCAGTACGAGGGGTCTGCCGATACGATCCCGAGGCCGGTGTCCAGGAGCGGGCCGTAGGGCTGGAACAGCCCGAGGCTCTCCCCGGCCAGCGTCGGGATGCGCGTAGCAGCGACGAAGCGGCCCAGCGCGTCGAGGTCGTCCATCGGGATCGGGTCCTCGAACCAGAGCGGGCGGTATTCCTCGGCCGCCGCAGCGATACGGAGGGCGGCCGGCAGGTCCCAGCGGCCGTGCAGCTCGAGGGCGATCTCGATGCGGTCGCCGTGACGCTGGCGGATACGCCGCAGTGGCAGCAGGCCTTCGCGGATCTGGGCGTCGCTCGGCATTCGGCCGTCGGTCACGTTCGCAATCGGGTCAAGCGGCCAGATCTTCATGGCGTGGAAGCCCATGTCGAGGAGTTCCTCGGCGAGGCGCTCGGGCTCCTCGTGGAAGGCCTGCAGGTCCTCATAGGTCCAACCGGCAGCGCCGGTGTTCGGACCTGGAGCGTCGCTGCCGGTCGCCGGAAGGCCGCGCATGTCGGCTCCGGGCACCATCGCCGGGCCGCCGTACTCGGGGCCGCCGCAGGTGTTATAGGCGCGAATCCGCGGTCGGACGGCGCCGCCCAGCATGGCGTGCAGCGGGAGGCCGGTCCGTTGCCCGAGCAGGTCCGAGAGCGCCATGTCCACCGCGCTGATCGCGCGCGACTCCACGCCGATGCCGCCCGGCCCCCAGTTCCGGTACATGCGCCACCAGTGGCGCTCAACCGGATCCGCGTCCTCACCGAGCAGGTAGGGCGCGACCACCTCGTGGACGTAGGCCTCCACCGTCGCCGCGTTGCCGTACGTCTCGCCGAGGCCGACCCGGCCGTCCGCGGCTGTGACCTCGATCCAGCACTCGTTGGGCAGCCGGTCGGCGCGCAGGGTCGTCACACGGGTGACGGTCGAGTCAAACGCGGTCACGTGGCCCTCCTTGGCGCAGAGGCTAGCGTGCGGCGAGGGTCTCGCGTGGGCCGGTAATGGGCGGGGCCCCTGCCGGCCGCGTGCCCCACTGGCGGCTCCAGTATCGACCGCATGGGTATTCCCAGGCTTCGGATCGGGCGACCGACGCCTCCGGCGACCGATGCCTCCGGCGACCGATGCCTCCGGCGACCGATGCCTCCGGCGACCGATGCCGGCCCCCGCATCGACCCGGCAGGTGCGCTCCCACCGATCGAGCGGAATTCCCAGGCCTGGTGTGTGCCGTGCACGAGGTACGTGTTAGTGAAAAGCCAGGAACAACAATGGCGTCGATATGGCCCAGACGATCGAGACGACCCGGACCGGCACCCAGACCAGCTGGCACGGCGGCCGCCGCACGGCCCTTCACGTGGCCGCCGAACGCGAGGCTGAGCTGCTGGCGCGGACGCTCGGTGCGCAGGTCCGGTCCGCACGACGGGCGCGACGCTGGACGCAGGCGCAACTCGGCGCGCGGGTCGGCTTGAGCCAGTCGCGCATCAGCTCGATCGAGGACGGGCACGGTGCGGGTGCCCCGACGGGCGTCTGGATCGCCCTCGGCATCGCGCTCGGCCGGCCGTTCGCTGCCGCAATCTCATGGCCGTTGGTCCCGGAACCCCAGGATGCCGGCCACCTCTCCGCCCAGGAGCTGGTGCTGAGCCTGGCGCGGCGGCATGGCAGGCCGGGCGCATTCGAGCTGTCGACGAAGCCCAGCGACCCATCTCGGTCCATCGATGTCGGCGTGCGCGACGACCGCCGTCGCGTTCTGATCGTGAACGAGATCTCGAACCGGATCGACGACCTCGGCCAGGCAGTCCGCGATCATCGCCGCAAGCGCGCAGAAGCCGAGGGACTGGCCGCGGTCATCGGCGGCGACGACGGCCCCTACCGCGTGGCGAGTTGCTGGATCGTGCGGGCGACCGCGGCCAACTGCGCGCTCGTGGCGCGCTACCCGCGCATCATCGAGAGCACGTTTCCCGGATCGTCGCGGCGATGGGTGGCTGCGCTGGTCGCTGGTGGGGACCCGCCCCTCGAGCCGAGCCTCGTCTGGGCGGACCTCGCCGGCACCCGGATCTACGAGCACCGACGGGCGGGATCCGCGGGCGCTCATCGACGGGATGGGTAATCCGCGGGCTTGAGGGCCGCGATCGTCTGCGATCGCTCGCGATCGGCCGGCCGATATCTGCCCGGTCGAATGGACGACCGGCACGGCGATCGAAACCACCCCGCCCGCGGGCTCATCGCGGCGGTGACCCTCGTGAAGTCGCTGGAATACGCGCCGGGTCGATAACGTGAGGACGAAGTGACGGCGCGGGGGCAAACCCGCGAGCAGATGCCCGCGCCCTACGGCTCCAGGCGCACCGTTGCCGCGTGCACCGCGGTCCTGGTCAAGCCGCCCGCGTACCAGACCAGCAGCACGCGGTCCGGTCCCAGCGCGACCCCGCACGGGTGACCGAACGTGAAGCGGTCCATCGAGATCAGGTAGTCGAACGAGGACAGCGAGCCATCGGCGGCAGGCGCCGAGGTCGCGGCGTGCGAGTAGATGACCGTCGAGACCGACGGGTCGAAGGTCCGGCCGCCGTCTTCCGAGTAGTGGAGGAGCATCACCCCAGGGTCGGTGCGCCGCTGCTGGAAGGCCACCAGCCGGCGCCCGTGACCCGGCAGCGCGATCGGATAGGTCGCCTGGCCCTCGAGGGACGTCGGGGTGGGCGGCGTCCAGGTCCAGCCGTCGTCGGTCGACCAGCCCGCGTGCGCAGGACCCTCGCCGCCGTCGCGGTGGCGGAACGCGTAATAGAACTGGACGAGGGTTCCGTCGCCCAGGCGCGCGATCCGCGGGTCCCACCACATCGTGTCGTGGGGGTCGCCCTCGTGGTCGGACGCCGCCGAGATGACCTGCGAGCCCCAGGTCCGGCCCTCGTCGCGCGAGCGCAGCATCCCGCCCTGGTAGCGCCAGATGCCCGGCTCGTCGTACTCCTTGAACGTCTCGAACGTCATGAGGACGTCCCCCGACGGCAACGTGAGCAAACCCTGCGACGCCGTCTGCGGGATCGGCTGGCCGGACAGCCGCCACGGCGCGGACCACGTCGCCCCGTTGTCCGACGAGCGCGCGAAGATGTTGACGATCGGCACGAGGCCTTCGCCGTCGGGGTTGTAGACGGGCCGGTCCAGCCGCTTGTCGAGCCCGATGATCGCGCTCAGGACGTCCCCGTTCGCCAGCTCGGCCATGGCCGCCCCGCGCAGGTCGAAGCCGCGCTCGGCGAAGTCGTCGAACGGCCTTCCGAGGTCCTGCCAGCTGGCCCCGTCGTCGGTCGAGCGGAGCAGGTGAGGGCGCCCGTCGTTGCTTTCGCGCCGAACGCCGAGCCGGTGCGCCACGAGGATCACGCCCGACGCCCGCCGCACGATGCGCGGCTCGCAGGCATGGCCAATCGGGTCGTCATCGTCCGCCTGCCACACCACCGACCGGTCCTCGACGATCGCGCGCATCCCTGCCCTCCCTCGATGCTGTCCCGCCGTGTAGTGTGGCCGGGTCCGGCGCGTGGCGGGAGGGACGTCGCTACGGACGAGGAGGGGACGCGTGATCGAGGTCGTCGATTCGGGGCTGGTCTACCGCAACCCGCGACCCGAGCTTCGCAGCCGCCACACCTGGCACCCGACGATCGTGCGCTTCGACGACGGCGAGTGGCTGTGCACGTTCGACATCGCCGAGGCCGACGTCGCCCTGGACTACCGCACCTACAAGAGCCGCTCCACGGACGACGGGCGCACCTGGAGCGCCCCCGAGCGCGTGTTCGCCGATCCGCCCGGCCGGCCCACGACACACTCCGTCCGCATCAGCCGCATCTCGGACGGGCCCGACGAGGTGGTGGCCTTCGGCGGCCTCAACTACCGCGACGACCCCGAGGGCCACGTCATCAACGTCCCCTCCATCGGCTACGTGGAGATGGAGCTGATCCTGCTGCGCAGCCACGATCGCGGTCGCACCTGGGGCGCGATCGAACGGATCGAGCCGCCCCTGGTCGGCCCCGCGTTCGAGGTCTGCCACGCGATCGTCGAACTCAGCGACGGCCGCTGGATTGCCCCGACCAGCACCTGGATGGGCTGGAACGGCGACGCCCCGAACGGCATGAACGCGATCTCCCTCGTGAGCCACGACAGGGGCCGGACCTGGCCCGAGTACGTCACCGAGTTCAACCGCTGGGCCGAGCGCAAGATCCACTGGGAGCAATCGGTCATCCAGCTCCGCGACGGGCGGCTGCTGAGCGTCGCGTGGGTCGTGGACAACGACACCGGCGAGGTGGACGCGACGCCCTATGCCCTCAGCCCGGACGGCACCAGCTTCCCGGTGAAGGGCCACACCGGCTTCCGCGGCCAGACCACCAAGCTGGTCGAGCTGCCCGACGGCCGCGTCCTGGCGGCCTACCGCCGCGACGACCAGCCGGGCCTGTGGGCCACGACCGCCCGCATCGAGGGTGACCGCTGGGTCAACGACGAGACGGCACCCCTCTGGCAGGGCGCCGAGTCCGGCATGACCGGCGAGCGCTCCCGCGGCGAGGAGCTGGCGCAGCTCAAGTTCGGCTTTCCCCAGATGGTGGTCCGGCCCGACGGCGACGTGATGCTCGTCTTCTGGTGCCAGGAGGACTGCATCAAGAACATCCGCTGGCTGCGGATCCGGGTGTCGTAGTGCGCCCGTCACGGCGCAGGGGAGGATGACCGTGTACCAGATGCGCGTCGGGCTCTGTCCGCCGCAGGGCTACTTCAACGAGTTTGACGGCTGGGACCCGATCCGCGCGTTCGACCGCGTCCAGGAGGTCTGCGAGCTCGCCGCGCGCCTGGGCTTCGAGTCGATCTGGACGGGCGAGCACGTCACGACCAAATGGGGCGGTCCGAAGGCGACCGCGTTCGACTTCTGGACGATGACCACCGCGCTGGCGGCCCGGATCCCGAAGCTCGAGATCGGTTTCAGTGTCGTGAACTCCACGTTCCGCAACCCGGCGCTCACGGCGAAGATGGCGGCAACCCTGGACGTCATCACGGGGGGCCGGGTCGTCCTGGGCCTGGGCGCTGGCTTCCGCCAGGTCGAGGCGGAGACCTTCGGCTACGACTACCCGAGCCTCGGCGAGCGCCTGGCGATCCTGACCGAGCACTTCGAGATCGTGACCCGCGCGTTGACGCACGACGAGCCGCCCTTCTCCTTCGAGGGCAGATACGCGCGGGTCAAGGACTTCGACAATCAGCCGCGCGGCGTCCGCCGGCCGCGGGTGAAGATCATGGTTGCCGGCCGCGGGCCGAAGGTGACCTTCCCGCTGGCCGTGAAGTACGCCGACATCTTCAACCTCGGGGTCGAGACGCCGGAACTGCCCGAGATGATGCGGCTGTTCCGCGAGACTTGCGAGCGCCTCGGCCGCGACCCCGACACGATCGAGCTGCAGGGCGGCCTGCACCCCGCGATCGCCTACCGGGGCATGACCAACTTCTACGGCCAGCGGATCATGGGCCCGACCGAGCGCGCCTTCGCCGACCCGGAGGTCATGGCCAGGATCGGCAGCCGCGTCGACGAGATCCAGCGCTGGATGGAGCACGGGGTGGATGACTTCGTGGTGACTCCGCCCGGCCTCCACAACAGCGATGACGGGCTGTACGAACTCGTCGAGGACATCAAGGCGGCCGGCGTCGAGTTCCCGCGCGCCGGCTGGGGCCCGCGAGCAGATGAACCCAGGGCGACTGTGACGGGGGTGAACCGATGACCGCGAACGGCCAGAGCACCGGCAGCCAGGTCCGGATCGGCCTCCAGCTCCCCCAGGGCTACTTCAACGAGTTCGACGGCTGGGATCCTGCCCGAGGCTGGCAGCGGATCCTCGAGATCGCACAGCTCGGCGAGCGGCTCGGCTTCGAGTCGCTCTGGACCGGCGAGCACGTCCTGTCCAAGTGGGGTGGCTCCCAGTCGGTCGCCTATGACTGCTTCATCCTGTCGGGGGCCATCGCGGCCGCCTGTCCGGCCCCGGAGATCGGTTTCGACGTCGTCAACTCGACCTTTCGCAACCCCGCACTGACCGCCAAGATGGCCGCCACGCTGGATGCCGTCTCGAACGGTCGCGTGATCCTCGGCCTCGGCTGCGGCTTCAAGCCACTGGAAGCCTCCACCTACGGCTTCGAGTACCCCGACATGAAGGAGCGGCTCGCCGCCCTGAGCGAGCACTTCGAGATCATCACCCGGATGCTCGACAACGAGGCGGAGCCCTTCTCGTACGAGGGCCGCTCTGCGAACGTGACCGACATGGATGCGTCGCCGCGCAGCGTCGGCCGCCGCCGGATGCCGATCATGGCGGCCGGCCGCGGCAAGGAAGTCACGTTCCGGCTCGCCGCGAAGTACGCGGACGTCCTGAACCTCGGCATGCAGCTCGAGGAAGCGCCGGAGTTCCTGCCGTTCATCCGGCAGCGATGCGAGGAGATCGGGCGCGACCCGGACACGCTGCAACTTCAGGCCGCGATCAACGCCAGCGTCATCTACCGCGGCCTGACCAACTTCGGTGGGCAGCGGATGATGGAGCCGCACGAATTCGGCTTCACCGATCCGAAGTACCTGCTCAACATGGCGTCCCGCCCCGAGGAGATCGCGGGCTGGCGGGATCTCGGTGCCGACGAGATCGTGGTCGCCGTGCCAGGGCTGCACAACACCGACGAGACCATCTACGAGGCGATCGAGGACATCCGGGCGGCCGGCATCGAATTCCCGCGGGCCGGCTGGGGCCCGCGCGCAGCCGAGCCGCGGGCGGCCGCCTCCCCCTGGACCGCGCGGACCGGCGGTTCGTGATCGAGGTCCGCGGCACCGGCCTGGTCCATAGCAACCCGCGGCCGGAGCTCCGCTCGTTTCACACCTGGCATCCGTCGCTGGTCCGCTTCGACGACGGCGAGCTGGTGTGCGTGTTCGACGGCGCCTCGGCCGACCAGGCCCTGGACTACCGCGCGTACGTCACCCGCTCGGCCGA
>VGPE01000066.1 GCA_016875645.1 Chloroflexota bacterium | reverse complement strand
TGACTCCCGGGGCATCCCGAGGACAACGAAGATGTCCCCGATCACGGTCATGTTGAAGTAGGCGCGGTAGCCGAACGGCTTGGCCAGCTGGTCGGGCCTGATGTCGTTCTTCCCGATCGCTGCGGTGAAGAGGTCGATCCAGGCACGGTTCACGATCGGGGTGTTCACCGACCACGTCAGCGGCTGGATGATGCCGGGCATCACCTCGCGCGCGATCCGATTCGAATAGAGCCCGATCCGGTCGATGCCGACGATCGGGCGGATCTGGACCCAATGGAGGGCTGCCCCGTCCGAGACCCATTCGAGGTCCGCCGGGCGCCCGAATGCCACCGCGATGCTGCGGACTTCGCGGGCCACGTCCTCGATGAGCGCCTCGTCGGTTCGCGGCTCGGATGGACGCTCGATCAGATCGCCCCAGCGGTGGATCCAGCGATCCGGCGTGACGCCGTCCTGGGCAAGCGCGTCGCCGCGGCCCGGGATCGCCTCGATCACGACCTCATTGAGGCCGTTGATCGGGTTCTTGCTGAACGCGACGCCGGACACGTGCGGGTCGACCATTCGCTGCACGATGACGCCTGTCCGGAGGGCCGCGGCGTCGATCCCGGCGCGCTCGGCGTATGCCAGCAGCTCGGGTGTTCCCGCGGAGTCGATCACGTGCTCGATGGCGTCAGCGACGGCATCCACACCGGAGACATCGAGCACCGAGCGCAGCTGCCCGGCGAACGAGTGGGCCAGCGCGTCCTCGAACGTCGCCGACGATCGGACGGCATACCGCGCGCTGGCTTCCAGGCGGGACGAGAGCTCTCCGAGCAGCGTCTCGCGCACGAGTGCCCGGGACTCGCCGTCGCCGGCCAGGCGACGGCCAGCCTCGACCGGCAGCACGAAGCCGGCCGGCACGCGAACGCCCTGGGCCATCAGCCATGCGAGGTTGACCGCCTTCTGCCCGAATCGGTCAGGTGCGCCAGCGGACGCGAGGTCCACCAGCAGGGAGGACGGCGCCTCCATCAACGGACTCCGGGCCGCGTCACCGGAAGACCAGGTAGGGGGTGTAGTCCGCGAGGATGCCGTACTCGCCGCTGTACCGGTAGAACGCGAAGTTCTCGAACAGGAAGATCCGCGGAGGCGCGAATGTGAAGACAACGAACGCCGCGCCGAGGGCCACGATGAGGGCGATCCCGGCGGTCCGAGTCCAGGCCCCCCGCGGCCGGCCCACGAGCAGGCGGTACGAGAGGCACTGCCCGAGCCCGACCCCGAATACCGCCGTTGCGAAGGTGCCGAGGAAGCTGCCCTTTCCCTCGATCGGGATCACGATTCCCAGGTACGTGTAGAACGAAAGCGAGACCCCGAGCGCGATGGCCAGGAGCGAGACTCCCTTGGCCAGCCAGAAGTTGTTGACGCGATGGCGCAGGTAGGCGTGCTGGACGGCCGCCATGGCGACGCCCGGCCAGTAGAAGAGCTTCAGGTGCTCCCACGTGGACTCATTGACCGACCCGAACGGGGCCATGAACGTGGCGAAGCCGGACAGCTCGAAGACAAAGTGAAGGAACGACCCGACGGTCAGGACGACGAGGAAGCCGACGAGTTCTCACACGGCCACGACGCGCCGCCCCTCGGCGTCAACGACGCCCCGCGTCTCGGCGTCCGCAACGCGCGCGGCGGTTGGACTCGCCGCGGACCCGGTTGCGACTGCTTCCTGCATCAGGCAAGGCCCAGCAGGAACATGCCGCCCATGACGGTGATGCCGACGCCGGCCACGCGGAGCACGCGCGGCCCGGACCGGTACTGGCGCGCCACCTCGCCGATCAGGACGCCCGCCAGGTGGATGAGCGCCGTCCCGAGCAGGAATCCGAGCGCGTACTGGACAGGTTCCGCCACGGTCGGCGTTTCGACGCCGTGGGCGTAGCCGTGGAAGACGCCGAAGACGGCGACGCCCGCCATGGCCGCCAGGACCGGAAGTCGACGGCCCGTGGCGATGATCGCACCCAGCAGCAGCACCGAGACGGCGATGCCGAGCTCTATCACGGTCAGCGATGCTTCGCCCGCGAGAACGCCCGCTCCCCCGCCGATCGCCATGAACGTGACGAACATGGCCGGGACGACGAGAATGGCGCGCCCGCCGATCAGCGTGGAGATGATCCCCACGCTGAGCATGGCCATCAGGTGATCCGGCCCCAGGACCGGGTGGGTCAGCCCGCCCAGGAACGATCCGTAGCGGATCACCTCGTTCTCGTGCGCCAGCACCGGAACGGCGAGAGCCAGCCACGCGGAACCGCCTGCCGCGGCCGTGCCCAGCCGGACGGGCAACGACAGGCGCTCGCCCTGGAACACTCGGATCCCTCCCTGCTCTGTGGCCGCGTGGCCATTCAGGCTGTAAGCGAACTTCATTCGGTCGCCTGAACGGTTGCGGATTGCGCTGGGGCGAATTGGCCCAGCCCAGGGCAGGATTTCGGACCAGGTCAGGGTCCGGCTGGAGCAAGAGCGGCGCCCAGCCGGCCAGCCGCGCACGGGCGAACGCGGACCTGCCACCATTGACGCGAGCGGGCACGGATCGCGGATTCGTCGGCCCGACACCGTAGCCGGGGTCGCAGCACGTGAGCTTCGAGAATCCGCTGATCGAGACCTGGCGAGCAGGCGGGACCACGTCCGGGTTCTGGCTGATGTCAGGCGATCCGTACATCGCCCAGCAGGCAGCCGCGAGCGGTCCCGATCTCGTCCTGATCGACACGCAGCACGGCCTGATCGACGAGCGCTCCATGACCGCGCAGGTCGGCAGCGTGCGCCTGGGTGGATCAGTGCCCGTCGTGCGGGTCTCGCGGAACGACTTCACGGTCATCGGCAGGGCACTCGATGTGGGTGCCTTCGGCGTCGTCGTGCCGATGGTCAACGATGCTGCCGAGGCGGCCGCCGCGGTTGCGGCGTGCAAGTTCCCGCCGCACGGGATTCGGTCGTACGGGCCGGCCCGCGTCTTCATTCCCTCCTACGACCCGGCCGAACTCAACAAGGTCGCCTGCATCGTCATGATCGAGACGGCACGCGGCATCCAGCAGGCCGAGGCGATCATCTCGACCCCCGGTGTCGACGCGGTGCTCATCGGCCCGGCCGATCTCGCGCTTGCCCTGGGACTCGCGCCCGACGTCCCCTCCGAGCGGCATGCCGCCACGATCGAGCGCATCCGGGCCGCGTGTGCGGCGCGCCACGTCCCGATCGGCATGGTCACCGATAGCGGCGCCGAGGCGCGTGAGTGGGCCGATCGAGGCTTCCAGCTCGTCTTCCACGCGAGCGACACTGGCCTGATCGGCCGCGTCGCCCCCGCCGAGCTTCGGGTCGCTCGAGGTCAGCCCCGGAGCTGACGGGCGCTCCCGTCAGTCCACGGCGTAGCGCCGGACGACGTCTTCGTCAACCGTGATGCCGAGCCCGGGAGCCGTGGGGACCCGAATTGATCCGTCACGGAGCGGCGGCAGGTCCGGGACCAACTCGTCGCGGAACGGGTTCTCCGAGACGTCCAGCTCCAGCATCGGCCACTCCGCGGATTTCGACGGGCTCGGCGGCGGCAGCAGCGCCAGCAGCTGGATGGTTGCCGCGGTCACGATGCCGCCTCCCCAGCAATGGGGCACGGCCTGGACGCCGCACTCGCGGGCCAGATCCGCGACGAAGAGCGCTTCGGCGATGCCGCCGCACAATGAGACGTCGGGCTGGATGATGTCGACCGCTCGCCGTTCGATGGCCTCCCGGAAGGCCGCGCGGGACCCCAGGTGCTCGCCCCCGGCCACCGCGATGTCCAGGTGCGCGCTGAGCTTGTCGTAGCCGACGAGGATGGGTGGCGGCAGCGGCTCCTCGTACCAGTACAGCCCCAGACGCTCCAGCTCGCGGCCGACCCGCACAGCGGTGGCGAACGTGTAGCCGCCATTGATGTCGACCATGAGCCGCGCATCCGGTCCGACAGCGTCACGGACGGCGCGGATGATCGCGAGGTCGTGCTCCACCGGCAGCGCGCCGATCCGCAGTTTGACGCCGGCGAAGCCGCGGTCCAGGGCCGTCGTGGCCATCTCGAGATAGGCGGACTCGGGGTCCACGCCCTCCGGGTAGCCGATCGTTGACGCGTACGCGGACACGCCGTCGCGCAGGCGTCCGCCGTACAGGTCCGCGATCGGGGCGCCCATCGCCTTGCCCCAGAGGTCGTGGAGTGCGATGTCCACGGCCCCCACGGCGAGTCCGTTCCCGAAGTAGGTGCCCCACAGCGCCCGCCACAGGGGCCGATGCCGGCGCGGATCCCGGCCGATGAGGATGGGCCCCAACTGGCGATCGATGATCGAACGGACGCCGCCGAGCACAGGCGTCTCGCCCCAGCCCACGAGGCCCTGGTCGGTGCCGATCCTGACCAGGAGAGCCTCCCGGAAGCGGATCGTCACCTCGGAGTTCCCGCCGACGACCGACAGCCCGTGGCGCAGGTGGAACGTCTCGACCGTGGTGATCTTCATGGCGGTGGCCGTCTGCCGGGCGGCGTTTCGGACGGTGACTCGGATGACGCGGTGGCCGGCCTCACAGCGTCCGCTCGATCGAGTCGAGATGCTCGTTGCGATGCAGCGATCGATCCACCAGGCGGCCGAACCCGGCAACGCGCGCGGCCTGTGCTCGATCGGGCGGGAGCGCTTCGAGATACGCGTCGATGGCAGCCGCCGCGTCCAGGGCGAGGCCCGCCGCGGTCTCGACGTCGAGGACGGACCATCCCGGGAACCCCGCCGCGTTGATGAAATCCGACACGTTCGCGGCGAGTGGCGGGGGCACCGCTTCGCCGTCGGCATCGGCCCGATGCCAGCGGGCCAGGGCCATTCGATCCCAGAAGCCGACGTGCGCGAGAACGACGGCGGGACCCCAGCCACCGTCGTCATCCACGGCAGGGACCGGCCCCGCGGCGGCCCGAGCCGCAATCGAGCGGATCCGGTCACGCGATGCCGCGTTCGCTAGGTGCTGATCCGTCATGGTGGATGGTCCTCGCTTGCCAGTCGCGGGCCGGTGCCGTACAAGCCCTAAGGTTCCCACGCCTGCGACGGCGACGAAGGACGACGTCGAGGTCAGCGCCCTTCCCCGACACACCATGAACCCGCCCCCGATCCACGCGATATCGAGCAGCGCCCGCTCTGATGCGTGGCACGATGTCCGACATGCGCGTTCCGCCGACGACATTCCAAGTCCAGGGCCCGGTCCAGGCCGAGGTGTTCGTCGTGTGGCTGGGGCCCGTCGGTCCGGAATTGACCGGCCCCTGCGGGGCGGCGCCCTGGCTGATCGAGGTCGGTGCTGATGAGCACCCCGTCGAGGTCGTCACGCGGATCATCGGCGATGTCGTCGGTCCGCCGCGGCTGGTCCACTCCACGTCGTGGCGGCGGGTGGGCAGCGCGGTGATGCTGAGCTTCATCGCGATCATCGACGCGCCGCTGGTGCGCGCCATGGAGACCACGCCGATCGAGCGAGCAGAGCTCGCGCGCGGGACCGCGGCCGAGGCGTCCGGCACCACCCACGTCTCGGTGGTCGATGCGGCCGGCACGTGCGTGTCGCTCACGCACTCCCTGGGCGGGTCGTCGGGCGTCGTCAGCCCCGGGCTCGGGTTCATGTACAACAACTCGATGTTCGGCTTCGACCCGCGGCCAGGTCACCCGAACTCGATCGCGCCCGGCAAGGGCCGCATCACGGGCATGACCCCGACGATCGTGTACCGCGGCGACGACCCGATCCTCGTGATCGGCGCCCCGGGCGCGACGCGGATCGTGACCGCAATCGCCCAGGTGATCGTGAACCACCTGGACTTCGGGATGAGCCTGCCGGAGGCCGTGCTCGCGCCGCGGTTCCACGCGCAGGGAGACGCAATGGCGGCCCGGGCGCGGATCCCGGGGTCCGTCCTTGCCGAGGTCCGGCGGCAGGTGCCCGTCACGCGGGCGGCCGGGGCGCACGGGGGATTCGCGTTCGTGCACGCGATCGGCATCGATCCGTCGAGCCGGCGGCTGACCGGCGCGGACGATGCGGGTTCGGACGGCATGGCAATCGGGGTCTGAGATGACGAAGGCGGTGGCGATGTGGCGATGAGGTCGGCGGCAGTCACGATCACGGGAGTCCGGGACGCCGTCGTCTCGGTTGGCTCACCGATGCGCAATGCGTATGTGAGCTTCTCGACGATGACCTGCTCCGTCATCGCGGTCGAGGCCCGGCGCGGCGACCGCCAATTCTTCGGCTTCGGCTACACCTCGAACGGGCGCTACGCGCAATCGGGCCTGCTCCGCGATCGCTTCATCCCGCGCCTGCTCGCCGCGGACCCGGCCGCACTCGCCGACGAGGCCGGCGACAACCTCGATCCCCGGGCCATGCGCCGGATCGTGATGGCGGACGAGAAGCCGGGCGGCCACGGCGAACGATCCGTCGCGGTGGGCGGTCTCGAGATGGCGATCTGGGACCTCGCCGCGAAGGTCGCGGGCGAACCCGGCCACGTCTTCATCGCCCGCCGGTACGGCGAGCCGGCACCGGTAGACGCCGTCAACGTGTACGCCGCCGGCGGCTACTACCAGCCCGACGCCGCCTCCGACCAGCTGCGCCACGAGTTGCGGCGCTACCTCGACCTCGGGTACGCGGTCGTGAAGATGAAGATCGGCGGCGCGACGCTCGCCGTCGATCTCAAGCGCATCGACGCCGCGGTCGGCGAGGCAGCGACCACCGGCGGCTCCGTCGCGGTCGACGCCAACGGCGCCTTCGACCTCGGGACCGCGCTCGCCTACGGCCGGGCGCTCTCGGAGCGGCCGGTCCGCTGGTTCGAGGAGCCGGTCGATCCGCTCGATTACCACGGGCTTGCCGAGGTCGCGGCCGCCGTGACCGTTCCGCTGGCGACCGGCGAGAACCTGTTCTCGCTCCCGGACGTCCGGAATCTGCTGCGGTTCGGCGGGATGGACCCGCGAACCGCGATCCTGCAGATGGACGCGGTGCTGGGGTACGGGCTCGCCGAGTACCGCGACATGATCGATGCCGGCAAGGCCTTCGGCTGGAGCAGGTCGCAGTTCGTGCCCCACGGCGGCAACCACCTGAACCTCGCCGCGACGGCCGCGTTCGGCCTCGGCGCCTGCGAGGTCTACCCGACCAAGTTCCAGCCGTTCGGAGTCGTCGACGCGCGGACGCGGGTCGACGACGGGCGCCTGCGGCTGCCCGACATCCCGGGCCTGGGGCTGGAGCGTCGAGCGGACCTGATGGCGGCGATGCGCGGCGTGCTCGACTGAGGCACGCGAGGCGCGAGCAGGAGGCGAACGTGGACCGTCAGCGACTCATGCCCGACTGGGCGTACGCGTGGCGCACCGGTGCCTACTCCACGATGTCGCATGGCTGGCGAGTCGGGCCGTTCGTCTGGATCGGCGGCCAGGTCGCGCTCGACGGCGAGGCGAACGTGGTCCACCCCGGCGACATGGGCGCCCAGACGCGCTACGTCTACGAGGCGATCAAGGGCCTCCTAGCCGAGGCCGGCGGAACGATGGCCGACGTCGTGAAGATCACCACGTATCTCGCGCTGGACCCGAACGACCCCGAGTTCGATGCCAAGTGGGAGGCCATGGCCGAGGTCCGCAAGGAGTACTTCCCGGGCGAAGGGCCGGGCGCAACCGGGATCGCGGTGTCGGCGCTGCGCTACCCCGGGTTGCTGGTGGAGGTCGAGGCGATGGCCGTGCTGCGCGAGGGCGACGGCGGGCCCGGCTGATCGTCACCCCGGCCCGGCCGGTCAGGCCGGGGCGGCCGCGAGCGTCCCCGATCGCCGCTCGCGGACCGGGATCACGAGCAGGGTGACGATCGCGACGCAGATCGCAGCGACGAGCATCGCCGTGCGGGCCCCGACCGCCGCGCCCAGCACCCAGGTCTGCCGCTAGTCGCCGACGATCCCGAAGACGTGCGCCAGGTACAGGATGCTCAGGTTCAGGAAGAACCCGCCACCCATCGTGATAAGAAGGGGGAACCCAGCAGGAACAGGTAGCTGCGTTCGCGGAGGATGTCGGTCCCGAAGGTCTCAAGGGCGACGATGCGCCAGGTCGGGCCGTAGTCGGCGCTTGGGGCCCCTGACCGTCCGCCAGCTCCACATGGCGACGGTGGGCCGGTCGTGCGCCGGGTGCACGAACGAACCGCGCTGCGGTCGGCCCGGGACTCCCATGCACGAAGGGGCGACGTCCCGGGCTCGAATTGCAGCCAGAGCGGTCAGAGCGGGCCCCGGGTGCACGATTCGGCGTCATCGCGGCCGGTTCGTGCATCACGTGCACGGCGGCCGCGCGCGGGCGACACGCGCCAGTCATGCCACCAGGCGCTTGAACCTGATCCGGTGCGGCTGGTCCGCTGCGGTGCCCAGCTCGCGGTGGCGGAACGCCTCGTAGTCGCTGACGTTGCCCTGGAAGAAGCGGACCTACGAATCGCCCTCGAAGGCGAGGATGTGGTTCGCGATGCGGTCCAGGAACCAGCGGTCGTGGCTGATCACCACGACGCAGCCGGGAAATGACTCAAGGCCCGCCTCCAGCGCCCGGAGGGTGTCCACGTCCAGGTCGTTGGTGGGCTCGTCGAGGAGCAGCACGTTGCCGCCCGCCTGGAGCAGCTTGGCCAGGTGGACGCGGTTGCGCTCCCCACCTGACAGGGCCCCGACGAGCTTCTGCTGGTCCGTGCCGCGGAAGTTGAATGACGACACGTAGGCGCGCGCCGGCACCTCCCGAGGCCCGACCTTCACCACCTCCACGCCCTGGGTGATCTCCTGGAACACCGTCCGGTCCGCCTGGAGCGAGTCACGGCTCTGGTCGACGTAACTCAGCTGGACCGTGTCGCCGATCACGATCTCGCCCGCGTCCGGCGCCTCCTGGCCGACCAGCATCCGGAACAGGGTGGTCTTGCCGGCGCCGTTGGGCCCGATGATGCCGACGATGCCCGACCGCGGCAGCGAGAACGTGAGGTCGTCGATGAGCAGGCGGTCACCGTAGCCCTTGCGCAGGTCGTGCACGTCGATGACCTGGTGGCCGAGGCGCGGGCCGGGCGGGATGGCGATCTCCAGCTCGCGGGCCTGGGCGCCTTTCGCGTCGTTCGCCTCGGCCAGCAGCTGCTCGTAGGCGCTGAGGCGCGCCTTGCCCTTCGCCTGGCGCGCCTTCGCGCCCATCCGGACCCACTCGAGCTCGCGGGCGAGGGTCCGCGCGCGGGCGTCGTTCGCCTTCTGCTCGCGCGACAGGCGCTCCAGCTTCTGCTCCAGCCAGCTCGAGTAGTTGCCTGAGAACGGGATGCCCCGGCCGCGGTCCAGCTCCAGGATCCACTTCACGACGTTGTCGAGGAAGTAGCGGTCGTGGGTGACGGCCACGACCGTGCCGTTGTACTCGTCGAGGAAGCGCTCCAGCCACTGCACCGACTCCGCGTCCAGGTGGTTGGTCGGCTCGTCGAGGAGAAGCAGGTCGGGATGCTGGAGCAGCAGCCGGGCCAGGGCGACGCGCCGCCGCTCCCCGCCCGAAATCTTCGTGACGTCGGCGTCATCCGGCGGGCAGCGCAGCGCCTCCATCGCGATGTCCACGTTCCGCTCGACGTTTCAGGCGTCAGCCGCGTTGATCCGGTCCTCGAGCGCAACCTGCTCCGCGCCGATCGCCTCGTAGTCGGCGTCCGGTTCGGACCACTTCGCCATCACGGCGTTGTACTGGTCGATCAGCGCCTGGACGCCGGCGACACCCTCCATGACGTTGCCCTTGACGGTCTTCGTCGCGTCGAGCGCGAGCTCCTGCGACAGGAAGTCGACCGTGAAGCCGGGCGTCAGGCGGGCCTCGCCCGTGTAGCCGTCATCGAGCCCGGCCATGATCCGCAGGAGGCTGGACTTGCCCGACCCGTTGGGCCCGATGACCCCGATCTTGGCGCCCGGGTAGAACGAGATGGAGATGTCCTCAGGGACCGTGCGGTCCGGCGGGTGATGGCGGGCAAGCTTGTACGCGGTGTAGATGAATTCGGGTGGCATGGTGGGTAGGGTAACGACGTGCCCCGTTCCGCGAGCCCCCCTGGCCGCGGCGGCAGACGCAGCGGACTCGCGACAGGCCCTACGATCGCGCGATGACGATGCTTGACGCCCTGCTGCTCGACCTGACCGCGGACCTGACCCTGCGGCCGCTCGCACCCGGCATCCTGGCGGCGCGGGCCGACATCCGGGCGGCCGTTGCCGACCTCGCAACGATCCCGGACGCCGCGCTGGACGACCCCTGGAACTGGTCCGGCACGGGCATGTCCGAGACCCGCTTCGCCTTCTATCGGGCCTACGAGACCCTGGAGCTCGCGGCGGCGGACGCCGAAGCCGCCGTGGCGGACGGACCGTCGCGGCCTTCCGCCGTCCGGCTGATCGCTCCGGCGACCGCGGCCCGGTGGGACCTCCACGGGCTCCTGCACGGGATCAGCGACGCCGACTGGGACACCGACCCGGGCGACGGCGAATGGACGATCCGCCGGACGATCGCGCACATCATCGGCAGCCAGCACAGCTTCGCCTGGGGCACCGCATGGTGGCTTCGCCAGGCCCTGTGGGCCGACGACCCCTCGCTGCCGCGGCGCGTGCCGGCCGAGTTCCTTGCGGCGCTGCCGAACGAGGACACCGAGGACCTGGCCGGGATCCGGACCGAAGCAGCGGCCCGGCTCGACGCGCTCCTCGACCTCTCATTCGAGCGGCTGGCCGGCCTGCCGGATGACATGCTGGCGCTCGGCGCACGGTACGGGGGAGTCCCCGTGTCGGTCGGCTTCCGCATGGGCCGCTGGTCCAGCCACATCCGCGAGCACACGATCCAGGTCGAGAAGACGCTCGCCATGCTGGATCGACGCCCGACTGAAGTCGATCGGCTGGTGCGGCTGGTCCTGGGGGCATACGGACGCCTCGAGGCGGTCGTGCTCGGGCTGCCGACTCAGGCTGGAGGCGCGACCGCGACCGCGATCGCCACCCGCGCCGCGGGTGAGGCGCGCCGGATCGCGAGCTCGGCCGCGGTGTCAGCTCCGTAGCGCGACACGCGATCGAGGACCGCGGGGCATCCGGACACCCATCCTAGCCGTTCGGTCACTCGGCACTGGACACTCCCTCCCTCGCGCGAGCCGGATTCCGGACTGCGCTGTTCCGTACGTGGGACTTCAGGCGAGACCTCGGGCAGCCCAGGCGCGGGCGGTCATGACGAACGGGCCGTCGGGCAGGGAGCCGCGGGCGCGCTCGCGCAGCGCCACCTGCTCCTCGGGACCCAGGTTCCTCACGTGCGCCCCGGCCGGTCCGACGCCGCGGGTGAACGGGTCCCACCATTCGTCGAAGCTCGCGTGCTCCACGCTGACCATCAGGGTGGCCGGCTCGACCGCACGCAGACCGGCCGCCTCGAACAGCTCAACGAGGTGACCCTCTCGGACGCCCGCAAGGCGCGATTCGTCCTGGACGCCAGGATCGAGTTCCCGAGCCGCCTGCCAGAAGACCCGCAGCGGATCCTGGCCGGCGCCGTAGTCCCAGACGCAGGCGACGACGACGCCGTCCCGCCGCGTCACGCGCTTCATCTCCGCCAGGCTGCGAACGGGATCCGTCATGAAGTGGACGACCAATTGTGCGAGGGCGACGTCGAACAGCCCGTCCCCGAACGGCATCTGCTCGGCCGACGCCTGCAGCACGGTCACGCCGGGGCTCCGTGCCCGCGCCGCCTCGACGAACGGGGCTGACGGGTCGATGGCCGTCACCGCGGCCGCGCCCAGGCGAGCCGCAAGCTCGGCCGTGAGCGCGCCGGGGCCGCAACCGACGTCGAGCGCCCGCTGGCCGGCGCGGACGCTCGCGAGGTCCGCCAATTGCGGTGACAGCGGCTTCGAGTAGCGGCCCATGAAACGGTCGTAGGCCTCGGCAGCGACATCGAAGCTCACGGTCTGACTGTACGCCCGGGTGGGCGCCGGTGGCGCACAATCGTCGTCCGCCAGGGGGAACAGCACGTTGAAGGCAGCGCTGCGCGACCGGTACGGCCCACCCGAGGTGGTCGAGGTCCGCGACGTCGAGACGCCGGTCCCGACCGGGGACCAGGTGCTGGTCCGGGTGCGCGCCGCGTCGGTCA
>VGPE01000065.1 GCA_016875645.1 Chloroflexota bacterium | reverse complement strand
GCGCGACCCCGCCCCGCGCAACCCCTTGCCGCGGCGGAGCGCGCCTGGCGGCGCGGGCGCCGCAGATCGCCGGGTTTCCTGACAAGCATCGATTCTGTCCTTGCCGACGGAAGCCGTTCCCCTCAGGCAACGTTCCTGTCCTCGGGGACGCGCTGGAGCTTCGACGGGTCGCTTTCGTGTCCGGTCGGCAACGTTTCCGGTCGCCGCCGGACGGAATCGGTTCCTGGCGGTCAACGTTTCGGTTGCCGCCGACGGAATCAGTTCCTGGCAGGCAACCGCGGCGCCGCAACACTGCGGTCGACGATCGGCGCAGCAACGGATGTCGGCCTGCCGCCGGTGCGCCACGTCACCGGCCCGCGAGTCCACCGGACCGTACCCGGCCGCCCGGGACCTCGGCCCTCCCCACATCGGGCTACGGCCAAGGTACCGGGTGCCATGGGCCGACCCGTCCCGTGGTCCCTCACGCGACTGCGCGATGAACCTGCACTTGCCAGCTGCACGTTCCGCCGCGATTGCCTTTATCCGTGCCGGATCACCGGCAGACCAGGAAGGGTCATCAGACCATGCAGCAGCCCCTCGCAGCGCCGACGGTCGGTCGGCGGGCGCCTCGCCAGGGCCGGCGGGCGCTCCTCCTCCTCGCCACCGTCGCCCTGTCGGTGACGAGCCTCGGTGCCGGTGCGTTCTCGCTCGCTCTCTTCACCGACCAGGAGACCGTCGACGGGACGTTCTCGAGCGGCACGATCATCCTCGACGATGTGAAGATCGACGGGCTCACGCTGACCACCTCCAACATGATGCCCGGCGACTCCGTGACCGACGATGTCGTTGTCGAGAACGACGGCAGCAGCCAGCTGCGGTACGCCGTCACCGCAGCGAGCACCAACGCCGACAGCAAGAACCTCCGATCGGTCCTGACCCTTACCGTCAAGACCATCGACGTGACGACGCCCGCTTCGCCGTGCAATGACTTCGACGGCACCACGCTGTTCGCCACCGCCACGCTCGGCGCGACGACGGCCGTGTTCGGCGATCCCGCATCGGGAGCACAGGCCGGAGACCGCAGCGTGAACGCCGCGGCGAACGAGACGTTGTGTTTCCGCGTCAGCCTGCCGATCGGCACCGGCAACGCCTACCAGGGCGCCACGACGACGACCACGTTCACCTTCGACGCCGAACAGACCGCCAACAACCCGTAGCGATCGCCCCGCGAAGCGGCCCGGCAACAGCCGGGCCGCTTCGCGCGTTTCGCGGAGGCGCGCGCATGACACGCCCGCTCCTGATGGTCCGCAGGGCCGTCACGGCCATCTGGCTGACCCTGATCGCCGTGGTGCTGGGGCTGGTCGCACTCTCCCACGTGGCCCTCGCGTTCGGCTACGAACTGGTCATCGTCAAGGGGCCATCCATGGAGCCGGCGATCCCGATGGGCTCGCTCGTCGTGGAGCGGTCCGTTGCCGTCGCGGACCTGGAGCCGGGCATGATCGTGACCTTCGTGCTGCCCAACAACGTCGTGGTCACCCACCGGATCACCCGGCTCGGCGACGCGAACGGCACCGTTCTGATCGAGACGAAGGGCGACGCGAATTCCGCGCCGGATCCGGCCATGCACCCCGCCGCAGGCGTCACCGGCCTCGTTCACGCTCACCTTCCACTGGCCGGCCTCCTGCTCGCGTTCCTGGCGAAGCCGCTCGGCATCCTCAGCGCCATGTCGCTCGCGGGGTCGCTGCTGCTGTTCCTGCTGCTGCTGGAAGAGCTCGAGCGCGATCGCGACGTCGCCGGATCAGCGGCCGCGGACCTGCTGCCGCAGCCTTCCGTTTGAGGGCTGCGGTGGCCCGCCTGCTGCCGCTTGCGGCCCTGGCAATGGTGGCGGCGCTCTCGTTCACCACCGGTGCCGCGGTGTCGTATGCCGTGCTGAGCGACCAGGAGACGGTGCCGGCCACGATCTCGACGGCAGCTTCATTCCCGTCAACGATCTCGTTTGTCAAGTTGGTCGGGACCCGGACCTGCGCGTCCACGAGCTCCGCGATCACGGTGCCGGCCGCAGGCGTGGCGGCAGGCAACACCGTCGTGATCCGGGTCACGCTGCGCAATCCGAGTTCCGGGACGATCAGTGCCACGGACAGCCGCGGCAACACCTACACGGTCGACGCCAATGTCGCCAACGGGACGTCGATGCGGACGACGCTCGTCAGTGCGTACATCGGAACAGCGCTTGCGTCAGGCGACACGATCACGGTCAGCCACCCGTCGAGCGGGTCGAGCGCAGCCGTTGCCGGGGAATACTCGGGGATCGTCGCCACCGGTCGCGTCGATGTCACCGGCACCGCGACCGGCAACAGTGCGACCCCATCCGCGAGCGTGACCACGACGGCCGGAAACCGGCTCATCGTCGGCCTCGTCGGGAGCGCCAACCACCGCACCTGGACCGAGGCATCCGGGTGGACCGGGCTCACCCACGTGCAGGCGTCGTGCGGCGGTTCGCCCGGCAACTCCGACAACCACGCCGCGTACCGGATCGAGTCGTCGGCCGCGACGTACACCTACAACCCCGTGCGGAGCCAGAGCGATGTCTGGGCCGAGGTCGTCGTCGCCTACAAGGGCTCCTGACTGCCAGGGAAGGCCACCGGCTGCGCAGGAGCGATGACCCTCGCCGATCCGTAGACTGCCCGGGTGAGCCTCCGCCCGCGTCCGGCCCGCACGGCCAGCGATCTGCTGGTCGAGTGCCTCGAGGCGGAGGGATGCGAGTACGTCTTCTCGGTGCCCGGCGAGGAGACGATGGACGTCCTGGACTCGCTGTCACGCTCTTGGTCGATCCGCCACATCACCACCCGTCACGAGCAGGGCGCCGCGTTCATGGCGGACGTCTACGGTCGGCTGACCGGGCGCTGCGCAGTGGCCATGGCCACCCTCGGTCCGGGGGCCACAAACCTGCTCACTGGCGTCGCGGACGCGTATCTGGACCGGGCGCCCATGGTGGCGCTGACGGGCCAGGTGGGTGCCGACAAGCTCCATAAGGAAGCCCACCAGCTCGTCGACATCGTGCGCATGTTCGAACCGGTCACCAAGTGGAACCACCACGTGGAGCGCGGCGAAGCGATCCCCGAGGTCGTTCGCAAAGCGTTCCGCGTCGCACAGCTCGAGAAGCCGGGACCGACGCACATCGAGCTTCCCGAGGACCTCGCGGCGAGCGCCGTGCCGGACGATCTCCGACCGCTGCCCCGCCAGCGCGCGTTCTTCCCGGAACCAACTGACGAGGCGATCGCGCACGCCGCCGACCTGTTGGCGGCATCGAGAGCACCCATCGTGCTGGCCGGCAACGGGGTCCTCCGGCGCGAAGCTTCGGAGGAGTTGCGGGCGCTGGCGCGCGGGTTGCACGTCCCCGTTGCGGTCACGTTCATGGGCAAGGGCGCCATCGACGACCGTTCGCACCTGTCGCTCCTTGCGGTGGGGCTCCAGGCCCGCGACCATGTCCTGGCCGGCTTCGATCGTGCGGATCTGGTGGTCTCCGTCGGGTACGACCCGGTCGAATACGCGCCCGATCGGTGGAACCCTGGCGGGCACAAGCCGATCATCCACATCGACACGGCGCCGGCCGAAGTCGACGCCGCCTACCGGCCCAGCGTCGAGCTGATCGGCGACATCGGCGGGTCGCTTGATCGGCTGCTGCGCGCGGTGCTGCCGCGGGGCGTCGGCGGCCACGACGCCTCGGAGCGGCACGCGTCCAAGGAGCTCCTGGCCAACGCTGATCTCCGCCTGTCCCTGCTGAACGAACTCCATGAGCACGAGGCGAACCGGGGCTACCCCGTCACGCCGCAGCGTGCGGTCTCTGACCTGCGGCGCGCGCTGGAGCCGGCGGACGTCGTGGTGAGCGACGTGGGCGCCCACAAGGTCTGGATTGCCCGCATGTTCCCGACCTATGAGCCCAACACGGTGATCATCAGCAACGGCTTTGCGGCGATGGGCATCTCGCTGCCCGGCGCCATTTCCGCCTGGCTGGTGGACCCGTCGCGGCGGGTGGTCGCGCTCTGTGGCGACGGCGCATTCCTGATGAACAGCCAGGAGCTGGAGACGGCCAAGCGGATCGGCGCGCGCATCTGCGTCGTGATCTGGCGCGACGACGGCTACGGCCTCATCGACTGGAAGCAGCGCATCGAGTTCGGCCGGCCGTTCGCGGTGGAGTTCGGCAACCCCGATCTCGTCGCCTATGCGCAGAGCTTCGGGATCCCGGGGTTTCGGCCGGCGTCGGCCGACGACCTGCTGCCCATGCTGCGGCGGGCACTTGCGTGCGAGGGCCCGTCGCTCGTCGACATCCCGATCGACTACCGCGAGAACCTGCGCCTCACCGAGCGGTTGGGGGCGCTGGCCGGGTTCTGATGACGTTCGCCGATCCGCGGCGCTGTCGTCACGCAGCAGTCACCGACGGCAGCCAGATTTCCACGATGCACAACCTGCGAGCGATCGTCTGCGCCCTGGTGCTGGTCGCCGTGGCGGCGGGCTGTTCCGGTGGTGGCGCGTTCTCGAGCGCGAGCGCGGTCCCAAGCCCCCTCGCGAGCGCGGTCCCAAGCCCGGCGGCACCGACCGCTGCCAGCCAGGCGGGTCCGACACCGGAAACCTCCACGACGGCAGCCCCGGCCACCGCAACTCCGACGTCCGGCGCCTCGACGACCGGCCCGACCGCCGTACCCGAGCCCAGCCCGACCCCGACCACGGGGGCGTCGTTGACGCGGGCGACCTGGACCAGGCTGCGACCCGATGTGGGGCCGGCGCCACGCGAGGACCACACCTGGACGGTTGACTCCGACCGCGCGCGCGCCTACCTGTTCGGAGGTCGCGCGGGCGGCACGCTTCACGGCGACCTGTGGGTCTACGATCTCGCGACCGACGCCTGGACCGAGTTGGACGCGCCCGAAGGACCGGAGCCGCGCTTCGGTCACGAGGCGGTCTGGCTGCCCGGCCGCGGTCTCGTCGTGTTCGCGGGGCAGGCCGGGCCGCGGTTCTTCAACGACCTGTGGCTCTTCGGCCCGGTCGCGGCGGCGTGGACGCTCCTGCCCGCGGCGGGTGAGGTGCCGGTCGCGCGGTACGGGAGTTGTGCGGACCTGGGCCCCGACGGCTGGCTCTGGATCAGCCACGGCTTCACGGAGGACGGAGCGCGGTTCTCCGACACGCGCGCCTACGACTTCGGGACCGGCACCTGGAGCGACGAGACCCCGGAGGGACGCCGGCCGGTGGATCGCTGCCTCCACGGCTGCTGGTTCGACGCCGAGGGCGCACTCGTCCTCTACGCCGGCCAGACCACCGGTGTCACGGCGCTGGGCGACCTCTGGCGGTTGCCGACACCGGGCACCGACGGCGCGACGTGGGAGCCGCTCGACGTGGATCTGCCCGAGGCCCGCAACCTGTATGCGCGCACGGCGGCCTTCGGGCTGGAACTCGTCTTCGGCGGTCGCGGCAACAGCGGCTTCGTCGGCGACCTCTGGGCGTTCGACCTCGCGGGCTCCGGAGCGCCACGGGCGCTGGCCGCGTCGGGCGATTCGCCGCCTGCCCGATCCGGCGCCGAGCTCATTGCGGACGTCGCCCGCGGCAGGCTCCTCCTCTTCGGCGGCAAGCACGACGCGGGCACGTTCGAGGATCTCTGGCAGCTCGTCCTGGAGTAGCCGCGCAGTGGGGCGCCACGGGCGAGCGCGTCAATGGCCCGACCCCCCGCCTCTCAGCGCAGGGTCTGGCCCGGCGTCAGCTCAAGCACCTGCACGGCCCCCAGGCCGCGGGCAGCCAGTTCGGCGCGCAACTGCCCTGGCGTCCCGGCGAGGATCGGGAAGGTGCTCCAGTGGATCGGCACCACCTGGGACACGCCCAGGAGTTCGGTCGCCAGCGCGGCGCCCCGCGGATCCATCGTGTAGTGGCCGCCGATCGGCAGGAACGCCAGGGCCGGTGCGTAGCGCTCGCGGATGAGGCGCATGTCGCCGAATACGTCCGTGTCCCCGGCGAAGAGGAACCGGACGCCGTCCTCGAGTTCGACCACGAATCCCGCCGGCTCGCCCAGGTACACCGGCACGTCGCTGTCGCCCCGCATGTCACCGCCCGAGTGCTCGGCGTGGACCATGGTGATCTTCACGCCGCGATGCTCCAGCGTGCCGCCCTTGTTGAAGCCGACGCACGAGTCACGCCCGCCGGGCATCCGGGTACCGAAGTAGAGGCTGATCTCGTGCACGGCCGGCCAGAACGGGCGCGTGCGGGTTGCGATCTGCTGCGCGTCGCCGATGTGGTCGCCATGGCCGTGCGAGACCAGCAGGATGTCGCACCGGTCGACGGCGTCCGCCTGCCTGGGGCTCTTCGGGTTGCCGAACCACGGGTCGAACAGCATCACGAGGCCGCCCGGGGTGACCACCTCCACGCACGCATGGCCGTACCAGGTGACGCTCATACCGCCGTTCGCGCTCATCCTGCCCACCTCTGCGGTCGCGCCCACCGGTCTCGCCGGTCTCGTCGGGCCGGGCTCCCATGGTAGGGGCGCTCGGGTTCGGCGGGTACACTCGGCCCGTGCCGGCGGAACAGATTGCGCACAACCTCGCGTACATCAACTGGACCATCCTGACCGGCCTCGCGTTCGGGTCGCTGGCGGCCGGGGTGATCGGCCGCGCCCGCACCGAGGCACCGCGCGGCTATCTCGCGTTCACAGCGCTGTGCGCGGCAGGCTTCGCGGGCATCGCCTACCTCTCCGACTCCGGGCTCCCGACCGATCTGCCCGGGTCGCGCATCGTGACCGACCCGACATTCGAGACGCCACGCCGCCTCGCGCTCCTCGCCATGGGCGGCTTGGCCCTCATCGAGCTGGTCGCGCTGCTCCGGCGCGCCGTCACGCGCCTGCCGGGGATGGCCGGCGTGGCCGCAGGCTTTGCGGCACTCCTCTTCGGGGCCCTGTCCTGGGGTGGCGGTCTGCCACAGGCCATCCCGTTCCTCGTGCAGCTCGTCGTCCTCGGCTTCGCGACCGGCGGGGTCTTCGCCGCCATGGTGCTGGGCCACTGGTACCTCGTGAGCCCAAAGCTCGGTGAAGCGCCGCTCGTCCTGTTCACGCGCCTGCTGCTCTGGATCGTCGGAGTTCAGCTTGCCCTGTTCGTCGCGTGGCTGGCGGCAGGTGCGGGCGCGGGCCGCACACCGTTTGAGCCGCTGGTCGGGCAGTGGGCGCTCTTCGTCTGGCTGCGACTGCTGATCGGGCTCGTGTTCCCGCTCATCGTTTCGTGGGCAGCGGTCAAGACCGCGATGACCCGCTCCATGGAATCCGCGACGGGACTCCTGTACATCAACGTCGGAGCCATCGCGGCAGGCACCATCCTCGCGGCGGGGCTCTACTTCGGGGCGGGGCTGCTGCTGTGACCCACACGGCGATCCGGGTCCGTGCACGGCTCTTCGCCGTCCAGCGCGAGCTGGCCGGCCGGCGCGAAGTGCCGCTGGACCTCGCGAGCGGCGCCACCGTCGAGGACGCCTGGTCCGCCCTGGTGGCGCAGGTCCCGGTCCTGGCGCCCGGCCGGTCGTCGGTCCGCTTCGCCCGCAATGGTGACTACGCCGACCCCGACACGGCCCTTGCGGACGGTGACGAGCTTGCGGTGATCCCGCCCGTGAGCGGCGGCGACGGCGACGCCGGTGCCAGAGCCGGCGAAATCGGCTCCCGCCGGATCCTGGAGATGCGCTCGAAGCCATTCGGGAACGAAGTCCTGGCCGAACTGGCCGATCAGCTCGCAACCCCCGAGGACGGCGCGGTCGTGGGGTTCCTCGGGCGGACCCGGGTGACGCCCGGGACTCCGGCCCCGGGCCAGGAGGTGGAGGCGGCCCGCCACGCCGGGCGGGCAGTGGAGGCATTGGAGTACGAAGCGCACGAGACCATGGCGCTGCGCGTCCTGGGCCAGATCGCCGACGAGATCGAGGCGCGATTCGGCGTGGATCGGATCGCGATCGTCCACCGCCTGGGAACCGTGCCCCTCGGCGAGGTGAGCATCGCGGTCGTGGCGGTGGCGCCCCATCGTGGTGCCGCATTCGACGCGGCGCGCTACGGGATCGACGAGACGAAGGGCCGCGTCCCGATCTGGAAGGCCGAGCGCTTCCGTGACGGCCATGTCTGGATCGGCGAGCCGGCACGCACCGAGGCGCCGGGGTGAGCGGCGCCGACCTCGGCCGGCTCGATCACCTCATCGCCCTCGCCGAGACGCTGGGCGCGGCCTGGGGCGGCCGCGCCGACGCGTCGACCACGATCGGCCGCGAGCGGGCGATTCTGCGGCTCATCGGTGTGGGCGGCGTCGATCGACGGGGTCGCCCGCTGGCGAGCGAAGTCGTCGAAGGGTTCCTGGGCGCCGGCTCGGGGCGGCTTGGGGGCGGCATCCTGCTGCCCTTCGCGATGGCGCTGCTCGAATACGACCTCGGGCCCCAGGAGCTGGCGCTGGACGTCGCTGACGGCACGATCGATTTCGGGATCGAAGCGCAGCTCCTGCGTGACCCGGACCGCCGGGCGGCCGCCGAGCGCCAGGCGCAGTCTCTCGTCGACGCGGCCCTGGAGCGCATCGACGCCAACCGAACTGCACGACGCGAATTGACGGACCTCCTGGGCGAGCCGCCCAGGCCGTGGTTCGGGCTCACGGTGCTGGAGCCCACGCTGGCCGATGCGAGCGTCGAGGTCCGCCGGCTCGTCAGCAGCGGGGTGGACCTCCTGCGGATCATGGTTCCCGTCAACCGCGAGCTGGCCATCGCGGGCGGCGACGCAGCGACCGCACCCGCCCCGAGCCGCCTCATGCCGGAATCGGTCCTGCGCGCATCCGAGGCCGGCCAGCGGGGGCCAGGCACGAGATCGGACTGCTCGCATTCGGCATCGCTGCCCTCCGGGCCGGGGTCCCCGTGCTCTACCTGGGTCCGGATGTGCCGCCAGCGTCCTGGGCGGCCGCTCTGGATCGGCCGGGCGCGAACATCGTCGTCCTCGGCGTGCCGACGACCGCCGACCGAGAAAGCGCGCTCGCCGTTCTCGAGGCCCTCGCGGGACGACCGACGCCCCCGTCCGTGTTGCTGGGAGGGGCCGGCGCAGCGACCCTCGCCGATCGGCCCGGCGTGTCGCTGCTGCCCCGGGGGTCTCGATCCTGCAGCGGTGATCCTTGCCACCCTGGCTTCGCCCCGGGGGGCCGGGCGCCGGCGCAGGAGCCCTCGCGTGTCGGCGGTCTGAGTCGCCTTCGTCAGGCGTCCGCGACCAGCTCTTCGAACTCGTCGTTCCGGTCAGGCCTGCCGTCCGGACGCTCGGACGTGATGCCGATTCCCCCGACGATCGCGATCCCTTCGATCGTGAGCCGCGGCGCACCCACCGCACGTCCCCGGGTCGCGCGAGCATCGCCAGCCCCGCCGAGGAGCCCGACGACCTGCAACTCGACGTCCCACGTCTCGGGCACGACGATCTGCGCGCCGCCATAGACGGCCCGCACGCCCAGTTGCGCTCCTGCGGGGTCCATCCGGGCCCGGCTCAGATCGAGCACGCCGCCGCCGAACCAGCACGTCAGGTGCCCGCCACGGAATGCGGTCGAGGTGCTCGCGAAGTCAAGCGGCTCGAGGATGGCGCGGATGTCCACCTCGTCAGCGGCCCGGTCAGGGAGCGGTGGAGCGCCGCGCTTGGCCCTGGCGGCACCGATGAGCGCCGCCAGGAGACCGGCCACCCACGCGATGGAAGCGATCCTGACCAGGCGCTTCAGCACACCACCCATCAGCCGGCCCCTCTCGTCTTCCGCAGCGTCGAGTTGCTGCCGGAAGCCTGCTTGTTGCCGAACGGGGCGAATCCCGGTGCCTCCACCCAGCCTGGTCGGGCGAAACACCATGTCCGCGGGCAAGCGCCGAGCGCCAGCGGGGAAGTGGAGCGGGAGACGGGATTCGAACCCGCGACATTCTGCTTGGGAAGCAGACACTCTGCCAGCTGAGTTACTCCCGCTCGGGAGGCCGCGATTCTAGCGCGTCTGAGCCGACCAGGGCCACTGCCGTTCGCGGCGCAGGAGCGTCCACGCGGCGGTCAGCGCGTCGTGAGGAACGCGAGGACGTTCTTGGTCAGCTGCTCGAAGCCGTCGGGCACGTTGTGGGTCCGGGCGTAGGCGGGCTCGAGCCCCCAGCCCCACCAGAACGTGCCACTGGCGAACACCCGGCCGCCGCTCTCGGTTCGGCGCAGCGCTGCGTGCGCCGGCACCAGGGCGCCGGAGGCTGATTCACAGACCGCCGTCGCGATGATCTGACTCCCGGGCGGTGCACCGTACGCGGGATCCACGCGATCGACCTCACCGCCCGCGAGCTCTCCGATGCTGTCGCCCACCATGAGTCCAGTCCCCGCCAGGAGCGGCGCCGCGGCGCTCGTCAGCCGATACGCGGCCGCCGTCGGAACCATCGCGCCGTACTGCACCCCGAGGAGCGCCTGTTCCGGTCGGTTCGCGGGGCTTCTCAGGCCGCATGGCTCCAGGCGGAAGGCGTTCGCGCCTCGGCCGACGCCGCCGGGGCACTGCTCCATCACGATCGGGTCGAGTGTGGCGTTCTTGTAGAGAACGAGGGTGCGGGGTCCCTTCGGCGAGTCATCGCGGAAGCGCACCTTCCAGTACCCGGCATCTGCCGCGAACACGCCCAGGCCCATGTCGCCCCGCTGGATCACGTGCTCGTCGAGCCAGTCCCGCAACCCGGCGCCCCAGTACTCGGGGTGGCCGCTGAACAGGACGGCAGCCGGCAGCGGCTGCTGCTCAGGGTGGAGCGAGAGGTCATAGTCCGTCGTGTACGTGACGTCGTAACCGTTCCGCTCGAGCCACGCGATGAAAGGCGCTTCCATCGAGAGCATCTGGCCCGCGCCGTCCTGCATCTCGAACGGCCGATCCAGACTGACCGCGAACGCCATGGCCTCCCCGGGCGCGGGCTCGCCGAGGCCGGTCCAGTACAGACTGCTCCCGCCCCACCGGTTGTAGGCCTGGTTGTTGAGGGTGTTCGAGACGAACAGGAACCGGCTGGCCCGCGTCGATCGCACGACGAACGGCGCGTAGCCCTGGGAGCCGCGCGACCCGTTGACCCGCGCGAGGTAGACGCCACTTGGCCAGCTGGCCGGGATCGGCAGCTCGTAGGTGTAGAGCCAGAGCGCCGAGACGAGCTTCGTTGCGTGTTCGATCACCGGGTTCGCCTGGCGCAGCCCGTACTGCGGGCGCGAGCTCGTGACACGCTGAACCGTCGCGCCGACCCTGAAGATGTCGACCGTATAGGTCTGCGAGTCCGTGCTCACCGCCAGACGCAGCGTCTCGCCGGGCAGGTACGAAGGGGCATCGGTGAACGCCTCGGTCACGTTCCATTTCGTCGAGGACTGCTGGATCTGCCAGTGATCGTGGCCCTGGTAGACGACCGTCGGCCAGCGCCCGGTCAGGTCGGCGTCCTCTTCCTCTCCCGGATCGGGGAAGGTGCACGGCGTTGGCTCCGGCAGCGCGGTCGGCTCCGGCAGCGCGGTCGGCTCCGGCAGCGGCGTGGGCGTGGTCGGAGGCGTGGGCGCGGACGCAGAAGCAGGGGCCGCCGGCGTCGGAGTGGCGGTCGGCTGGACCGAACCGCCCGAGGGACCGGCGGTGCTGGGCGACACCGTGGCCGTGTCGTCCTCGCCCTCGGGCGGGCCCTGGCTCGACGGCGACGGCTGCACCACACCACCTGGGCTGCACTGGGGCACCGCGGGTTGCGTCGGAGTCGTCGCCGTAGAGCTGGCAGGGGGCTCGGCCGGAGGCGACTGGGCGGACGTGCAGGCACCGGCAATCAGCGACAGGGCGACAATCACCCCGAGGACGCGGACTCCCGGTGCCCGAGTCGACGGCCCGTATTCCATGTCCCGACGCTACGCGCGGCCGCCAATGGCGGCCAGTGCCGAAGTGCCCGCGCCTGGCGGGCGCATCCGCGCCCGATGAATCAGCGGATCGCGATCGCCTGGCGCTCCAGGTCCGCGAGGAGTGCCGCGCCCAGCCGCGTCCCGAGGGCAGCTGAGAACACCGATGTCAGGTGGCCGCGATCGCGATAGATGAGCACGTTGCCCAGGACCACGGGACACGGGCTCGACGGGCAGACCCACCGTTGCGGGTCGATGAATCCAGCGCCGGCGGCGGTTGCC
>VGPE01000064.1 GCA_016875645.1 Chloroflexota bacterium | reverse complement strand
CCAAACGCCGGTCGGGCCATTCCGTTACACCCCTGCCGGGGCCTGCGGCACCGGCTGCACGGGGTTCGCGAGCCGGACGTGACGGATCTCGCCGCTATGGACCAGTCGCTCGCCGGCCGGTGCATCGTCGTCGGCCACGACCAGGGCCCCGCTCCGGGCATCGACGCCGAGTGCGCGCCGCTCTTCGAGCGATCCGTCGGGCCGCTCCAGGCGGACCTCGCGGCCGGTGGTCAACTGGCGGTCAGCCCAGTCGCCGATCGGGAACCAGCCCGCGTGGAGGGCAGCGATCCGCGTCTCGAGCCGATTCAGGAACGCATCGAGCAGCTGGACGCGATCGATGGGTCGGCCGCCGCCCGCATCCCGCAGACTCGTCATGGTCGCGGCCAGGTCCGACGGAAAGGCCTCGCGCCGCCAGTCGGCATTGATGCCGATGCCGATCACGACCCGCGGATCGTCGGTGCCCAGTCCGTCGGACTCACCGAGCACACCGGCCAGCTTGCGGATCCCCGCCTGCGACTCGATCACCAGGTCGTTGGGCCACTTGAGGCGGATGGCGCCATCGGCGAGGCCGGCGACCTCCTCGCCGGCATCAGCCATGGCAATTGACACACACGCCGCAAGCCGCCAGACACGCTCCGGGGCGATCACCGTCGGCCGGAAGCCCAGCGAGAGCAGCAGGGCGCCGCCGGCCGGCGCCACCCAGCGGCGACCCTCGCGGCCGCGACCCGCCGTCTGTTCATCGGCGATGGCGAGGCAGACCTGCGGTGTGCCATCGGCCAGCCACCCACGGACGACGTCATTGGTCGAGCCGACGACGTCGAAGCGCTCCTGGCGGGAAAGGAATGGCGCCTCTGTCACGCGCCCACGGACGAGGCCCTGGCGACGGGGGCGCCGGCCGCGTCGATCTGGTCGGGCTGCTCGAGCTCGAAGGCGGCGTGAAGGGAGCGGAGGGCGGGCTCCAACCCGTCCTCGCCGATGAGGCAGGTGATCCGGATCTCGCTGGTGGCGATCGCCTCGATGTTGACACCGGCCTTCGCCAGCGCCTCGAACATCCGGGCGGCGTAGCCCGGGGCGTTCTGGATCCCGGCCCCCACGATGGAGACCTTGGCCACCGACAAATCGGTGGTGATCTCCCGTGCGCCGAGTGTGCGGGCCACCGGCTCCAGGATCCGGCGCGCCTTGGCAAGGTCCGTGCGGGTGACCGTGAAGCTCATGTCGGTGGTCCCGCCGTGGCTCACGTTCTGGACGATGACGTCCACGCTGACGCCGGCATCGGCAAGCGGCGCGAAGATGGCATGGGCGACGCCCGGCCGGTCGGGCACGTCCACGACGGTGATCTTGGCCACGTTCCGATCGTGGGCAAGGCCACGGACCTTGTTCCGCTGCTCCACGAACGGGTCCTCCTTGATCAGGGTTCCGGGTGCGTCCTCGAAGCTCGAGAGGACCTCGATCACGACGTTGTTGACCCAGCCGAGCTCGACCGCGCGCTGCTGCATGACCTGGGCGCCGCTCTGGGCCATCTCGAGCATCTCCTCGTACCCGATGACGTCGAGCTTGCGTGCTTCGGGCAGGAGGCGCGGGTCGGCAGTGTAGATACCGCGCACGTCGGTGAAGATCTGGCAGCGGTCGGCGCCCAGGCGCGCGGCAAGCGCGACGGCGGTCGTGTCGGAGCCGCCCCGGCCCAGGGTGGTCGTCTCAGCGGCGTGGATCAGCGCGTGTGGCGACGCCTGGCGCGTGGCGCTGTCGGGGCTCGTGTCGTCGACCGCGGCGACGAGGCCGTCGCTGGCCGAGGCGCTCATGCCCTGGAAGCCGGCCACGATGACGACGCGGCCGGCGGCCACTTCCGCCTGTACCCGGCGCGGGTCGACGTTCGCGATCCGCGCTCGGCCGTAGCGGCCGTCGGTGGTGATCCCCGCCTGGGCACCGGTCAGGCTGATGGCCGGGACGCCGAGCGCGTGGAGCGCCATCGAGACGAGCGTGGCGCTCTGGTGCTCGCCGGTCGCAAGCAGGACGTCGAGCTCTCGGGAATCGGGTTCATCGGTGATCGCGGCGGCGAGCGAGATGAGCTCATCGGTGGTGTCCCCCATCGCGGAGACGACCACCACCAGCTGCGAGCCGAGGGCGCGCTCACGCGCGATGCGGCGCGCCACGCGCCGGATGCGGTCGGCATCGGCGAGCGAGGAGCCACCGAACTTCTGGACGACGATGGGCGCGGACATCGGCGGCATTCTACCCTCGGGCATCGCGTGGAGCCCTTTGGAACCCCGTCCGCCCGGCTCCTCACGCCCATGGCGCTCGATCTGGGACATGGACAGCGTCATCGGTCGGTGTGCATGTCCATCGGGCAGGGATTCACGCCTGAAGCGTGAAAGCGCCGTCGAACGATCAGCGCCAGGGGCGTTCGCGACGACGAAGACGCGAAACGAAGCGCCTGCGGCGTGAACTCAACGGCGAAGGCGCAGGATCGCCGCGAACGAGGAGGACGGTTCCGATGTGCTTCGATCACGACAGCCGGCCGCCGATTGCACCGATCGCAGGCGGCGCCCTCGACGCCCGCTCGGTCACCCTGACAGCCTCCGATGGCAACCGGGTGGCCGCGTACCACGCGCGGGCGGCCGAACCGAGCGGAGCCGGGATCGTCGTGCTGCCCGATGTTCGCGGGCTGCACGCCTACTACGAGGAATTGGCGCTGCGCTTCGCGGAGGCCGGCATCGACTCGATCGCCATCGATCTCTTCTGTCGGACAGCGGGTACGTCGCGGCGCGCCGAGGGCTTCGACTACGCGCCCCACGTCGGCCAGACCACGTGGGGCGGAATCGCGGCCGACGTCACCGCCGCGGCCGAGGCGCTGCGAGCAGACGGGCGCGTCACGTCGCTGTTCACGGTCGGCTTCTGCTTCGGCGGGCGGACCGCGTTCCTGACGTCCACGCTGGGCATCGGGGTCGTCGGCGCGATCGGCTTCTACGGTTGGCCGACGGGCGCCAGCCGGAACGACACGCCGGCACCGGCCGAGGTCGCCGACCAGATGACCGGCGCCGTGCTCGGGATCTTCGGTGGCGCCGACCAGGGCATTCCCGCCTCGGCCGTCGAAGCGTTCCGTCGCGCACTCACGGTGGCCGGAGTGGATCACGAGGTGATCGTCTACCCGGGCGCGCCCCACTCGTTCTTCGACCGCAAGGCCGCCGATCACGCGGGCGACTCGGCCGACGCCTGGCGACGCGTGCTTGGGTTCATCCGCGCGAAGTCGACGGCCGCCTGAGACGGTCGCGACTCAGGTCGTCGAGAGGACACGCGCGCCGGCGTTCCGCGGTGCGACGATGGCCACCCGGCCGGGCAGGTCGCGGTCGGCCGCAACGGCGGTGAAGGCGGCCTCGATGCGGGCGATGACCGCCATCGAGTCGGTGAACGCGATGACGCTCGAGCCTGCGCCCGACAGGCATGCCCCGATCGCTCCGGCCTCGCGCGCGGCCGCGACCAGGATGGGCAGCTGGGGATAGGCTCGCGCGCGGTAGCGCTCGTGTAGGCGATCCACCGTGAGCGCTCGCAGCAACTCGTGGCGCCCGGTGGCGAGGCCCGCCACGCCCAGCGCAACGCGGCCCAGGTTCGACACGGCGTCCGCCAGCGGGACGCGGGCCGGCAGCACGGCGCGCATCTCGTCGGTCTGGAACCGCTGGTCCGGGATGAACAGCACGGTCCGGAGGCCGCGCGGGACGTCGAAGCGGATCGCTTCGACGCGGCCCTCGATGGCGGCCGAGACGACGAACCCGCCGAGCAGCGCCGCAGCGACGTTGTCGGGGTGCCCCTCGATGTCCGCGGCCACCCCCAGCAGGTCGGTGGCGGTCAGCGGTTCACCGGCAAGGACGTTGCCGGCCACCAGCCCCGCCACGACGGCCGCGGCCGACGATCCAAGGCCGCGCTCGAGCGGCACGTTGTTCTTCATCGCCAGTCGCCACCCGGTCCGGTTGGGTGCCTCACCGAAGGCGCGGAACAGGGCCGTCTCAAGACCGCGCACGCACCGGTTGCCCCGATCGCCGACAAGCTCGCCCGCGCCTTCACCCTCGACTGCCAGCTCGACTTCGCCCGGCCGGCGGCTGTGAACCTCGAGTTCGATCGTGTTGACCAGGTCGAGCGCGAGACCGAGGCAGTCGAAGCCAGCGCCGAGGTTGGCACTGGTGGCCGGCACCTCCACGGTGATGCGGCGACCGTCCATCTCGGCCAGCGAGCCCTTCATGACGTCCTCACCAGCCGAGGCCACGGACGACGGACTCAAGTGAAGCGTCGGCCTGGATCGGCGCCCGGAGGCCCACCGAAAGCGCGTCGGGGTCCTTGAGGCCGGCGCCCGTGAGGACACAGACGACGGTCTCAGCTGGGTGCAGGCGACGCTCGTTGGCCAGCCGGCGGACCCCGGCGACGGACGCGGCGGAGGCAAGCTCGCAGAAGACCCCTTCGAGATGGACGAGGTCGCGCTGCGCAGCGAGGATCTCCGCGTCGGTCACGGCCTCGATCCCGCCGCCGGACTCATCGCGGGCGGCGATCGCCTTCGCCCACGACGCCGGGTTGCCGATCCGGATGGCGGTTGCGATCGTTTCGGGTCGGTCCACGGGCCGACCCTCCACGAGGGGCGCAGCTCCGGCGGCCTGGAACCCGACCATCCGCGGTCGTCGGGTCGTGAGCCCGGCCGCTTCGTACTCGACGAACCCGGCCCAGTACGCGCTGATGTTGCCCGCATTGCCGACCGGGATCGCCAGCACATCGGGGGCGTCGCCCAGCTCGTCACAGACCTCGAAGGCGGCTGTCTTCTGGCCCTCCAGCCGTTGCGGGTTGACGGAGTTGACCAGCGCCGCCGGCCGAGCCGGATGCGCGGCGAGTTCACGCACGATCCGCAGGGCCTCGTCGAAGTTGCCGTCGATGGCAACGACGCGAGCGCCCGCCACGAGCGCCTGGAGCAGCTTGCCGGCAGCGATCCGACCGCGCGGCAGAACGACGACCGCGGTCATTCCGGCGGCGGCGGCGTATGCGGCCGCCGAGGCGGAGGTGTTGCCCGTCGAGGCGCAGATCACGGTGTCGTAACCGTGCTGGAGTGCCGTTGCGACGGCGAGGACCATGCCGCGGTCCTTGAACGACCCCGTGGGGTTCTGGCCCTCCACCTTGAGGAACAGGTTCGCGAGCCCGAGATCAGCGCCAAGGCGCCGGGCATGCAGGAGCGGCGTGCCACCTTCGCCGAGCGTCAGGAGAGGCGTGTCGTCGTCGATCGGCAGGAACCGGCGATAGCGCTCCAGGAGCGTGGCGCGCCGCCCGGGCGCGGCGGCTTCGGGCGCGCTACTCATCGAGGGGGTACAGCGCCGGGTTCGTGCCGGGCGCCATGAGCTCCCGGATCTCCGCCCGGACCTCGGCCAGCGGCGCGGGGGCGAGGCGGAGCGCGGCGCCGCCGGCGATCGGCGCGACGGCGCGGCACAGCGGTGAATTCACGTCCGACGCGGGCACTGACGGCAGGAAGGTGAACCACCCGGACCGTGCCGCGTCCTCGGCCGTCTCGGGGTCCGGTGCGGGACTGGCATCCGGCGGGCCCGCGGAACGCAGGCCGCCCCACGAGCTGCCACCCCCGGCTGCGATGGCCAGCAGGTCGCCGAGCACCGCGCTGGCCGTCGCCGAGCCGCCAGCCCCGGGTCCGGACAGCGCGAGACGTCCGAACAGATCACCCTCCACCTCGACCCGGTTCTCCACGCTGCGCGTACGCCCGAAGCCACCCCCCTCCGGGACCGCGGTCGGCAGGACCCAGGCGTGCGGGGCGGTTGGGCCGGGCTCACCAGCGGGCGGGGCGACGGCCACCGCGAGCAGCCGGATCGTGTAGCCGAGGGCGCGCGCCGCGGCGACCTCGAGGGCCTCGACGGCCGTGATGCCGGGCGCCGCCACCCCGTTGACCGTCGGGATCCGGCGCGGAACACCGCCCGGCGAGAGCCAGCGGCCGAACGCGAGCCGGGCCAGGATCGCGAGCTTGTTGACCGGGTCCGCAGCCTCGACGTCGCCGGTGGGGTCGGCTTCCGCGTAGCCGGCGTTCTGAGCCGCGCGCAGGGCGCGGTGATACGAAACGCCGGGCTCCTCCATGGAGGAGAGAATCGTGTTCGTCGTGCCGTTGAGGATGCCCCGGACACGGGTGATCCGGTTGGCTGCGAGGTCCGCGGCAAGGGGCCCGACGATGGGAATGCCGCCGGCGGCCGCGGCCTCGAACCGCAGGTGCGCCCCCGTCCGCCGGGCAATCGCCTCGAGCTCGGCGCCGTAGTGGGCGATCACGTGCTTGTTGGCGGTGACCACCGCCTTGCCGGCTCCGAGCGCCGCCGCGATGAGCGTGCGAGCAGGCTCGTCGCCACCCATGAGTTCGCAGACGATGTCGACGGTCGGGTCGGCCACAAGATGGGCGGGGGCGTCGGTCAGAAGATCGGCCCGGAGGTGGGCCGCTCTGCGGCCGCCGAGCGCGCGAACCGCCACGCCGGCCAGCTCGAGACGCGTACCGCCGGCGGCCAGGCGATCGGGCCGCTCGAGGAAGGCGCGCACAACCTCGCTGCCGACGGTCCCGGCGCCGAGCACGGCGACGCGAAGGGTGGCACTCATCGTCGCGAATGGTAGTGGCGGCCGCGGGGAGGAGGTCCCACGGGCGGCGGATCCGACGAATTCGTCGCATCTCAACTGGAGGGACGTGTTGTGACTGGTCATCGGGGCGCGCGCGGATCCGACGAATTCGTCGCATCTCAACTGGAGGGACGTGTTGAGACGAGGCCGACGGCCTTGCCGGCCGCGGTGAGCGTCGGCGAGGGGCTGGCTCGCGGGCCGGAGGGCGTGGGCCGGCAGGCGTACCGGGGCCGCGGGGTGTCCCCGCGGCTACACTCCCCCGCCATGACCGACCAGGCTCCCCTGCGTGCGTTCAGCGGCATCCAGCCGTCCGGGATCGTGCATCTCGGGAATGACCTGGGGGCGATCCGCAACTACGTCGCGCTGCAGGATCGTTATCAGGCGATCTATTGCATCGTGGACCTGCACGCGCTCACGTCCACGCACGATCCGGACGCGATGCGCCAGCGGACGCGGGAGATGGCGGCGTCGCTGCTGGCACTGGGCCTGGACCCCGCGCGCTGCACGCTGTTCGTGCAGTCGTGGCGGGCCGAAGTGACCGAGCTCATGTGGTACTTCACGACGGTGACGCCGGTCTCGTGGGTGGAGCGCACGCCGACCTACAAGGAGAAGCGGGAGTCGCAGCCGGACGACATCAACCACGGCCTGCTGACGTACCCGATCCTCCAGGCCGCGGACATCGTGCTGTACAAGGCGTCGCTGGTGCCGGTCGGCAAGGACCAGGCGGCGCATCTCGAGCTGTCGCGCGAGATCGTGCGCGCCTTCAACTACCGCTACGGGGACACGTTCCCGGAGCCCCAGGCGGTCCACACGGAGGCACCCATGGTCCTGGGCACCGACGGCGTGCGCAAGATGAGCAAGAGCGTTGGCAACACGATCGAGATCCTGGCCGAGCCGGATCTGATTCGGCGCCAGGTCATGTCGATGGTCACCGACACGCAGCGGATCAAGCGCACCGATCCTGGGCGGCCGGAAGTGTGCAACGTCTGCCAGCTCCAGCGGTTCTTCGGGCCGGACTTCGAGGAGCTGTGGGAGGGCGAACGGACCGCGCGGACCGGGTGCGTGGACATGAAGAAGCTGCTGGCCGAGCGGATCGTGCGCCATTACGCGCCGGCCCGCGAGCGGTATCGGGAGCTGATGGCGGACTACCGGCTGGTGGAGGGCGTGCTCGAGGAGGGTGCGGCACGGCTGCGGCCGATCGCGGAGGCGACCCTGGACGAGGTGCGCACGAAGATTGGGCTTCGGTAGAGGTCTGGGGGGCTCGGGGCCGGCGGGGCGCGGGGGAGGCGGCGGCCGGTTGCGGCGGCGCCGTTAGCCCGGCGGCTTCCGCCGTAACCCGGCGGTTTACGACGTCAGCGAACAGGATGGTGCTCGGCGGGGCGTCAGGCCGATCCTCGGCCGGGGTTATGCCCGCCATTTGCGGCCCGGTCGGAAATCGTGGCCGCAACGGCGTGATTCGCGGGCCCTGGCTGCGGCTTGAGCCGGAACGCCGGCGCTCGTGTTCACTGATAGCGCAAAGTCGGGCCGCAGGCGCCCGCGCCGGGCGCGGCAGTCGGAGGCGCGGTCGCAGCCTGCCCAGCATCGCGTAAGCGCCGGTGAATGGGCCGCGACTACCATGGCGGCCGAAGGGGAGGGGCGAACAGCCCCCCGCGTCGCGTCACGGCATCGGCTGAGGCACCGGAGAGGCCAGACCCCATGGCCATCGAGTTGACGGAACGGCAGCGGCGTCTCGTCGACGCGCTTCTCGTGCTGGGCACGGCGGTCGTCGCGTTCATGGTGATCGGCTACCTGTCGGAGATCTTCCTCTACTTCGGCGACGTCATCCTCGTCTTCTTCCTGGCGTGGCTGCTCGCCTTCATCCTCTCCCCGATCGTCGCCCTGCTGGTCCGCAACGTGCCCGCCCTGCCGCGGGTCGTCGCGGTCGTCTTCGTCTACTCGCTGCTGCTGGGCGTGCTGATCTTCCTCGCGGTACTCGTGGCAGGCACGCTGGCCAGCTCCATCAGCAGCTTCATCGAGAGCGTGCCCTCCCTGCGCGAGAACCTGCCCGCCATCCTGGAACCCTGGCAGCGCCGGATCGAGGTGCTGGGCCTCGGCCAGGTCGATCTCGTGGAACAGGCGAATGCCTTCCTCTCGAACCTCAACACCTACGCGAGCGCCCTGGTGGGGCCGCTGCAGGAACTCGCGGTGGCGAGCCTGGGGATCCTCGGCAGCCTGCTGATCGTGCTGATCCTGTCGCTGTACATGGTCATCGACCGGGACCGGATCCTCTCGTTCCTCTTCCGGCTCGTGCCGCCGGCGTACGCCGAGCAGGCTTCGCTGCTGGAAACGAGCGTCGCCGAGTCGTTCGGTGGCTTCCTGCGCGGCCAGGCCCTGATGGGGTTCATCTACGGCGCGATCGCCGCGGTGACCAGCATCGCCCTGGGTCTCGACTACATGCCACTCACCAGTGCCACGAGCGGCATCCTGCAGGCGATCCCGTTCTTCGGGCCCTTCGTCTCGTGGCTGCCGCCCGTGCTGGTGGCGATCGTCACCAAGCCCGAAGCAACCCTGCCGGCACTTGCAGCGATGGGAGTGGGCTGGTTCGTGATCATGAACATCGTCCAGCCGCGCCTGATGGAGCGCTCAGTCGGCATCCACCCGATCGTCGTACTCGGCTCGGTGTTGATCGGGGCCAAGGTCGCCGGCATCTCGGGGGCGATCTTCGGGATCCCGATCGCCGCGGTGATCTCGGCGTTCTTCTTCCATTACCTGGGGCGCAGCCGCGAGCGCGCCCCGGTCGCAGCGCGGGCCGCCCGCCGAGTCGCCGATCGCGAGGGGCGGCGCGTGCGCGTCCCGCGACCGCCCGGACGCGAGGTGGAGCCCGGACCCGGCCTGCCACCGGCAGAGGTCCAGCCGCGGGGCTCGAACGCGGCCCCGAGCCCGGCCGACATCGGCGTCCGACCGGCGCCGGTCGACGTTGCCCCGCGATCGTTCGCGGCCCAGGCAGACCGACCGGCGCCCGAGCCCGATCGAGGCCCGTGAGCGACGAGGGATCGACGCGCGGCACCGGGGGGTCGGGTCAGAGCGACGATGGGGGGCAGCCCGCACCGGCGAGGCCAGCCCGACTCGCGACCCCGTCCCGGACATGACACGCGAGCGGGCACGGCTCGAACGGCGCGATCTGGACAAGGAGCGCGGCGAACCCGTCGCGGGCGGTGCCGTCCGCCGGCGCCCGAGCGCGCCACGTCGCGACTTCCGGCCGCTGAGCGAGTGGGACCGGCGGCCGCGGATCCTGATCACCAACGACGATGGGATCGAGTCGCGCGGTCTCCTCGCGCTCAAACAGGCACTCGAGGCGATCGGCGAGACGTACGTCGTGGCCCCCGACACGAACCAGAGCGCGGTCGGCCACGCCAAGACCCTCATGCGCCCGCTGCGCGTGCGCGAGCGCGTGCTCGCGGACGGCTCGGTCGGCTGGTCGGTCGACGGCTCGCCGACCGACGCGGTCAGCCTCGCGTTTCTGGGGTTCTTCGAGGAATCGTTCGACCTCGTCGCGTCGGGCATCAACTACGGTGCGAATGTCGGCGACGACATCGTGTATTCGGGCACGGTCAGCGCCGCCTGGGAGGCCGCGATCAACGGCGCGCCCGCGTTCGCGATCTCGCAGGAGTACTACCCGCATCCCGACTTCGGGCTGGCCGCGCGGGCTGCCGCCACGATCGCGCGCAACATCCTCGAGCACGGCATCGACGTGGACGAACTCATCAACGTGAACGTCCCCGCGGTCCGCGAGGGGGAGCACGAGGGCTTCGAGGTCACCCGCCTCGGCGAGCGTGTCTACCAGGACGAACTGATCGAGCGGCTCGACCCGCGCGGGATCCCCTATTACTGGATCGGCGGGCCCCCGCCGTCGGGCGTTCCCGAGGCCGGCACAGACTTCTCTGCGGTCGTGAACCGGCGGATCGCGGTGACGTCGATCCGGCTCGACCTGACGGCCCACGACCGGCTGGCACGGCTGCGGACCTGGGACTGGCGGCTGGCCGAGCCGCGCGTGGAGCCGATCGCGAAGGAGCCGCCGGAGCCGGGGGAGCGACCGCACGAGGCGGGCATCGAGGACGAGATGAGCGACGAAATGGAGCGCGAGCGCCGCTGATCAGTGGCGGCGCCGGCGCCAGTCGGAGAGGATCTCCCGTGCGGCATTGGCGCCCGGGACGCCGGTGATTCCGCCGCCCGGGTGGGCACCGGAGCCCGCGAGATACAGGCCCTCGAATGGCAGGCGGTAGCGCCCGAGGCCGAGCATGGGCCGCCACGCGAAGAACTGGTCGAGGGCCATCTCCGCGTGCATCGGGTGGCCGCCGGTGAGTCCGTAGTCGCGCTCCAGGTCGAGGGGCGTCAGCGTCTGCGCCGCCAGCACTCGTTCTGCGATGCCCGGCATGACCACCTCGAGGGTCCGCAGAACGGTCGCAGTGAGTTCGTCGCGGCGACCGTCCCAGCTGCCCTCGGCGAGCGCATGCGGGACGTACTGCACCATGACGCTCAGGACGTGACGGGCATCGCCGGTGGCGTCACGGTCACCGAGGGACGGGTCCAACAGCGTCGGGATCGTGGCCTCCAGGATCGGAACCGAGGCGATGCGCCCGGACTTCGCGTCGTCGTGGGCGCGCTCGATCGCGTCAAGCGATGGCGCCAGCACGATCCGCCCCCGCAGGCGGGCGTCGTCGCCGGCCGCAACGCCACGGAGGCGTGGAAGTCCATCGACGACCAGGTTGACCTTCGCCACCACGCCCGGGGTCCGGATGTTGCCGACCCGCCATGCCAGGGTCGGGCCGAGTGTCGCCGCGTCGACCAGGTCGAGCAGCGTCCGCTTCGGATCGAGCGCGGAAACAACCACGCCCGCCCCGATCGCCTCCCCCGTCGTGAGGGTGACGCCCGCAACGACCCCGTCACCGATGTCGATCCGCGAAACCGGTGCACCGGTCCGGATCACCACACCCCGGGCGCGCGCCGCCGCCGCGATCGCGTCGATGAGCGCGCCCGGACCACCGCGGGGGACCGTCATTTCGCCCGCGGCGCCGGCCCCGGCCGTGGCTGAGTCCCGCAGCAGGTTGAGCGCCGTGCCGGCCGAGCGGACCCCCATCGCCGCATACCTGACGCCCCGCCACGCGATGGCCGCGCGGAGCGGCTCGACACGGAGCGCGTCGGTCACCACGTCCGCGACGGGCGCGAACGCAATGCGCAGCAACTCCTGGAAGGTCCGCCGGCCGTAGCCACGCGCACGGGCCGCCAGGCGCAGACCCGCCATCGCGTCGAAGGCGCCCGGGCGGCGCATGTCCGGCGGGCTCAGGTCCCCCAACTCGGCGATGATCCGCCCGAAGTCGTGCAGTTGCGCGTCGAACGCTTCGAAGCGCGGCGCCTCGTCGGGCCAGCGCGCCCGCAGCTCGGACGCCGTCCGGGCCGGGTCGCTCCAGAGGGTGATGCCGGGGCCACCCTCCGGGTCGGGGGCGAAGACGCGGACCGCCGGAGCCACGAGTGCCAGGCCGTGGGCGCGCAGGTCGAGCCGGCGGGCGATGCCCGGATGCAGGCGGCCCACCGAGTGGACACCGACCGGGACCCGGACCCCCGGCACGAGCTCCCGCGTCTCCGCGGGCCCGCCCAGCACCTCGCGCGATTCGACGACGAGCGTCCGGAGGCCGCCCTCGGCAAGGAGCGCGGCGCAGACGAGGCCGTTGTGGCCGCCGCCGACGACGATCGCGTCGAAC